>JANNZB010000291.1:0-1758 GCA_031410395.1 Novosphingobium sp. | reverse complement strand
CTGAGAGCTTCTTTGCCGACCTCGCCATAGTGTACCGCGAGGAAATCGCAGCGCTGGCCAAGGCTGGCTGCCGCTACATTCAGCTCGACGAGGTCGCGATCGCGCTGTTGTGCGACGACGACATTCGCAAGCGTCTGCTGGCGGATGGCCGCGATCCCAGCAAGCTGATCGATCTCTACGTCCGCGCCATCAATGATGCGGTTGCCGGCGCCCCTGCGGATATGGCGATCGGTGTCCATATGTGCCGTGGCAATTTCAAGGGCCACTACCTCTCGCAAGGCGGTTACGATTCCGTGGCGGAGCGGTTCTTCAACGAGACCAAGGTCACTCACTTCCTGCTGGAGTACGATACCCCGCGCGCCGGCGATTTCGCGCCGCTGCGTTTCGTGCCGAAAAACAAGGGCATCGTTCTTGGACTCGTCAGCTCCAAGACTGCGGCGCTGGAAGACAAGACGGTGCTCAAGCACCGGATCGCGGAGGCCGCCAAGGTCATGGACCTCGACCGTCTGGCGATCAGCCCACAGTGCGGTTTCGCCTCCACCGTCGCCGGTAACCCGCTGACCGAAGCTGACCAAGGCGCCAAGCTGCGCCTTTGCGTCGACATTGCCCAAGAGGTCTGGGGCAGCGCTTGATCGGCTCAAATCCGGCGCTTTGATCGCGACCGGTGCTCCCTCGATAGCCGCCATCGCCCGCCTTACACTGACGACGTCGATGTGTGGGCATTCGGCGATTTGCGACAGGTCAGGGCCAAATCGACCGTCGATCAGGATGAAGGCGACGATGCAGGTTTGCGTTGAACGGTTGGCGCGGGCGTGGTTCGTTCCGCATTGCACGACGACGTCACCGGCCTTCAAGGGCACGTCCTCGTCGTCGAGGATCATGATGATCTCACCGGAGAGCACGATCGCGTAATCGATCGTCTCGGTGCGATGCATCAATGGATGGCGTGCCCCGCTCGCATCCGTCGAGGCCGCTCGGATTTTGCGATGTCGATTTCGCCGTGCAACGCCTTCAAAGCTTGCCATCGATCACTGATCCGCTACCTTCCCTCCGCCGACGGACGCGATCAGGTGTTGCTGGCGAGGCCGCCGAAAAGAACGGGATTAAGGCAATCAATCTTCGGCGACGGTGAAATTACCGCGAAAAGGGGAGGAAATGCATGATCCGGCATCGAGTAGTCATAGCCTCGATCATTGCTGGTCTTGTTACCGGAGCGGGGAGTTTGTTCGCACAGGTCTTCAGCTTGCAGCCGAGAACGCTGGACCCCATAGAAGCCGCGCAGCAAGCAGCAAAGGAGGCGGCAGAGTTCGAGTTTCTAGGTACGCTCGCGCGCACCTGCCTGCTCCCGCCGAGCAGAAGCGAGGATCTAAGCGATACGATACCATCGTACGTGTCAGACCCGAGCAAGGCCCCACCGCGTTCGGCGTGGTTTGCCGAGCCAGCCAAGGTTTTCGACAACTTCTATTTCATTGGAGGGAAAATACATTCGTCCTGGGCGCTGAAGACGAGTGAAGGGCTCATCGTGTTCGACACGATCTTTCCCTACAATTCGGAAGAGTTGATCATTGGCGGATTAAAAAAACTCGGGCTCGACCCGCAGGATATAAAGTACCTCATCGTCTCGCATTCTCATCAAGACCATATCGGCGGCGCTGAGATGATACAGACACGCTACCGCTCGCGTGTCGTGATGTCCGAACCAGACTGGAACCTGGTTGAGAAGCTGCCGAACCGCTTCAAGACCATGGCCCCGAAGCG
>JANNZB010000290.1:0-1929 GCA_031410395.1 Novosphingobium sp. | reverse complement strand
GCCCGTTTGCGGACGAAGCATATAGCCGCGCCAAAGTCTTCCTTGACTACCGCATGACATTTACCACCCGTCCCCCGGGTGAAGAGGAACCAGATGGTCGCCCGCAAAAGACCAGCCCGCTCTATGAGCCATTGCTGGCAGCGGGTGCAGTTTACGGCGAGACCTATGGCTGGGAGCGGCCCAAATGGTTTTCGCTCGATGGCCGAGAGGAAGAGCCAGGCTACCAGCGCACCAATGTGTTCGAAGTGGTCGCAGCGGAAGTCGAGGCAGTGGCGCAGCGGGTAGGGGTGCTCGATCTGTCGGGATTTGCGAAATACGAGATTACCGGACCGGATGCCGAGGAGTTCCTCAATCGGATCTGTGCCAATCGGATGCCGAAGAAGCAGGGCGGCATTGGCCTGGTCCATCCACTCTCACGCCTGGGCCGAATTTATGGCGAGATGACTGTGACACGAATTGCGGACGATCATTTCTATTGCCTCTCGGCCGCCGCCGCCGAGCAGCGCGATCAGGACCATTTGCTGCAAAGCAAACTGCCGCATGAGAATGTGACCATTGCCAATGTCACCATGCACCGCGGTGTGCTGGTGATGAACGGGCCGCGCTCGCGCGAAGTGCTCGCCAAATTGACCGCTGCGGACCTCTCCAACGAGGGTTTCCGTTGGCTGAGCGGGCAGGATATCATCATTGCGGGTCTGCCGGTCCGCGCGTTGCGTGTGTCCTATGCCGGCGAGCTGGGCTGGGAATTGCATCCGGCAATGGACGATCTGTCGGCACTTTATGACGCAGTATGGGCTGCCGGGCATGAGTTCGGCATCGCCAACTATGGACTATATGCGTCCAACACGATGCGGGTTGAGAAGGGCTACAAGGCCTGGGGCAGCGAGCTGACCAATGAGCTGACTATGATCGAGGCGGGGATGGATCGCTTCATCAATTTCAAGAAGGACGACTTCGTCGGCAAGCAGGCAACATTGGAAGCGCCCGACCGCTTCAGGATTGTTTACGGCGAGGTAGCGGTGACCAATGTCGATGTCATGGGCGGCGAGCCATGCATGGTTGATGGGAGTTGCATCGGGCTCACCACCTCGGGCAGTTATGGCCACCGGACAGGCAAGAGCCTGTTCTTCGCCTGTGTGCCGCTGGAACATGCCGCGACGGGATCCCGATTTGCTATCCAATTGCAGGGGGAGCTCTGCGAAGCAATGGTGCTGGAGCATCCGGCCTATGACCCTAACAACGCCAAGATGAAGGCTTGAGCGCGATGGCGGCTGAGCTACCCCGCAAAGCGCGCGTGGTCATCATCGGCGGCGGGGTGATCGGCTGCTCGATTGCCTATCATCTGACCAAGATCGGATGGCAGGATGTCGTGCTGCTCGAACGCAAGCTGCTGACCAGCGGCACCACCTGGCACGCGGCCGGGCTGGTTGGCCAGCTGCGCCCATCGATCAACATGACCAAGCTCGCAAAATATACTGGCGAGCTTTACCGCGGCCTCGAAGCTGAAACCGGGCAAGCTACGGGTTATCGCCAGTGCGGCTCGATCTCAATGGCGACCAATATGGAGCGCTTCGAAGAGCTTAAGCGCAGCGCCTCAATGGCCAAGGTCTTCGATCTGCCAGTGCACGTCGTTACGCCGGAGGAAATCAAGCAGCTCGCGCAAATCGTCAACGTCGACGATGTCGTCGGCGGCATCCATATTCCCAGCGACGGCTATGCCAATGCGGTCGATATCACCATGGCACTGGCCAAGGGTGCGCGCAGCGGAGGAGCGCGAATATTCGAGAATACCAAGGTCACCCGCATCTGTCACGACGGCGAGCGGGCGACCGGGGTCGATACCGCCGATGGCCCGATCGACGCCGATATTGTGGTCATTTGCGGCGGCATGTGGTCGCGCGATCTTGCTGCCAGCGTCGGCGTCACTGC
>JANNZB010000289.1:0-2737 GCA_031410395.1 Novosphingobium sp. | reverse complement strand
TGAAGAGGCAACCGACCGTGCCGGATGCACGGTGGCAAGGGGAGCGGAGCTCCTAGCGACAATCGCAATGCTTGGAAGCACGAAGTGAAGTCAGCAAGCACGCTTGAAATGCTGGCGCTCCTGCGCGGTCTGGGGCGTTTTCTGGAAAGCGATTGACTAGGCGCGTGAACAAATCCGGCAGCGTCGTCAATTGACCGCTAATACTGTATGGTTGTAAGCTGCCCGCCAGAGTACTTCTGGTAGGAACAGAGCGGGGGAGCTATGGTCCGATACGGTGTTGTAAGACGTGCGATCCTTGCAGATCGAACTCACGTGGAACGTGCAGTTTGGTCGATTGTCGCGGTCGTAGTACCAACCGTGGTCCGCTTGGGCTTCGATAGCGGCTCCATTGCCGTCCCGTTCGTCACATATTTCCCCGCAGTGCTGGTCGCGGTTTTATTGCTCGGTTGGCAATATGCCACGTTTTGTGCAGTTGGGTCCGCAATTGTCGCCGAACGGCTCTTCATTGATCGCCATGGGCTTATCGAAGCTCGGGCACCCGAACTCATTCTTGCAGGCACGTTTTTATTCTCATGCGCTTTAATCATCGCAACAGGTGATGCTTTGCGCCGGGTGCTTCGAGAAAATGAGCAACGCTCCGATTTGGAGACAACTCTGACTAATGAAATGAGACACCGCATCCGTAATGTGTTTGCGGTGGTGCAGGCAACAGCAGCGCTAACTATCCGCAACAGCGGTGCTGACAATTTTTTTGATGCATTTACCGGCCGGATCGCCGCATTGGCTCGGGCAAACGATGTCCTGTCATTCGATGCTTCAGAGTCCTGCGACCTTTCCGCATTTATCGATAAAATAATCCAGCCCTTCTTAAGCGGAGGTAACATACTGAAGGAAGGTCCAAGAGCTTTGCTAGCTGAAGAGTGCTGCATACCTATTGCTTTGGCTATCCATGAGCTGTGCACCAATTCATTGAAGTATGGCGCGCTTTCGGTGCCTTCCGGCTCGGTCAGCATCACGTGGGCGTTTGTCGATGGCAATTCGTTGAGCCTGATCTGGAAAGAAACAGGCGGCCCTTCAGTGACCAAGCCAAAAAAGCTAGGAGCGGGTACACGCCTATTAAAATCGCAACCCGCCTTAGGCGACGTACAGATCAGGTACGAGCTCGACGGGGTCGAATGCCAGATGCAAATAATAGGGATCACGCCTGACGATTGAGCAGTGAATTGGAGCGCACCCTGGCGCATGTCAGCGTCAATGGGCGTGACGCGGGCGAATATCTCGTAAACCTTGGACTGGCCAAACCGTGGCGCTAGTTCTTGGGTGCTCGACTGCCCTTTCGTAACGTTAGAAGGTGCGCGCGGATCGTTCGCCAAGTTTCGGCACCTTCATAGTCGCACTCAGCGGTCAGGTCCTGAACGCGCATATTTGCAAATATCCACGCATCTCGGCCATGCTGCCGTTCTATCTCTAGCGCACAAGCCCACAGATGCTGTTCGGGAGTCATGTCGACTGCATATCACGGTCCGTTGCGCCGCCATGGGTTTGAGCGACTAACTGAAAATTACTTGGTGCACTTGGTAAATTTGCCCTTGGCATCGCGGCATGGGGCTTTCTTCACGGCGACAACGTGCTTGGCAGGCGGACATTTGGTGAACTTGCCTTTGGCGTCCTTGCATGGCGCCGCGTTGGTTGTAACGGGTGCTGCGATAAGTGACGTGGCAGCAATCAGGGCAAATACGATATTGCGCATGTTAGAATCCTCTCGGGCCAGCATGACCCCATGTGAAGCTATCCCAGTCAGTGCAGCCGTCAATCTGTAATGTGGCTGGCCAATTCAAGACAATAAACAGGCCCGACCCCCCGTGCAATTCGAGCGTGATTGTCCCGTGGCGTCCCGCCTCCAGCGAGCGCGCTATCGGGGAGCGTTTATGGGAACTAAGCCACTCACTGATAAAATATCAATGAAAATCAATGGTTATTGGCGGACAGAGTGGGATTCGAACCCACGGTGAGCTTCCACCCACGACGGTTTTCAAGACCGTTGCCTTAAACCACTCGGCCACCTGTCCGCATTACTCAAACGCAGCTTACGCTGCGTGACGGTTTTGTTGCCTTGCGGCAACGTCTTCGACTCCAAGACCGCCAGCCTTAAACCACTCGGCCACCTGTCCAATCCACCACGCAATCGCTGATTTCGCGATGAACCCGTGCCCGCTAGCGCCGGAATGGCATAAGCGCAATTCCAATTCCCGCCCGGCTGTGCGAAGCTGGGGTAATGATCCGGATTCTCCGCAAGCTAAAATTCTCAGTCGCCATCGTTGGTTCCGCGCTTTTGGGCCAAACCCAGATGCCTGCGCCCATTCCCGCGCCATTGGTCTCCGTGCCGGTCGTTCAGCCGGTCCCGCAAGCAGAACCGCCCGAGGAGGATGCCGGATTTCAGGGTTATGTGCAGCTGCTCGCCGCCCGCGCGCGCGCCGAGCGTGTCCGCGAATCGACGATTCAGGCGCTGACGAGAGGTTTGACGCTCAATCGCCGGGTTATCGAGCTTGATCGATCGCAGCCGGGCACCGCAAGCGCTGGCCGTTTTCCCGCCGTTGCCCCTTATCTTCGCAGCCACGTCGATGCGGCGCGAATCGGACGTGGTCGGGAGAAGCTGAGCGAAGTTGCTGCTTTCGCACCGCAAATTGAGCAGAAATACGGCGTTCCTGTGCCAATCTTGCTGGCGATATGGGGCCAT
>JANNZB010000288.1:0-1790 GCA_031410395.1 Novosphingobium sp. | reverse complement strand
CATCGGTGACGGCGGCGTAATCCACATCCCATAACAGCTTCATCTTGTGGCCATCGGGAGTGTGGAACTGGAAGGCACGGCCATGGCCGAAGTCTTTGTCAACCCAACCGTCGCCCAGACCAGCCGCAGTCAACACCTGTGCCCGTCGATCCAGCGCCGCCGCCGATTGTGCCCGAAAGCTGATCACACCGGGGCCGGGCTCAGTACGGTCCGTCACTTTCAACGAATAGGCATAGGGGTCTTCATAGCCGCGTAGATAAGTCGCGTCGCTATCTTCGCGGACAATATACATGCCCATCAGATTGGCGAAGAAATCGACACTCGCCTGCCGCTTGGGGGAGTAAAGCTCCACCGCCGCAAGGTGGGCAACTTCGAACATCGGTTCAACATTTGTATCAGGCATAGTGGTCCCTCCCGGTAGTGCCTAACGGGCTGCCAAAGCAACCCACGCGCCGAAACGATTACCTTTGCTCAGATCAGAGTCAATACAAATATCGATATTATTGAAAATATCAAGATTACTTGTGGGCCTTTGAATCGACAACTTCGTCTAGCACCGACAGGGTGCGCAGGATATGACTTGCTGCCAGACCGCAGGCGGCATCCACATCGCGGGCAATCGCCGCCTCCATTATGGCGCGATGTTCAAGGTGGACATTGCGCGCCTGCCCGCCTCGTGCGGCAAAGGTGATCCGGCGATAGCGTTCGGCCTGCTGAAACAACTGGTCATGCATGCGGATCAGCCAGCGCGAGGGGCAAGCCGAGAGTAAGGCTTTGTGAAACGCCCGGTTGCGCAATTCCCATTCATCGTAAAGGGCTGCCTGATTGTCAGGAAACTGCAATTCGACTTTGGCCAGACGGTGGAAAGTGGCGACAACACGCGCTTCCCAATCATCATTACCGTTTTGGATTGACCGTTTAAGCGCCTCTGTTTCAACGACTTTTCTTATATCGCACAGGTCTGCGAAATCTGCGCGCGATGTGGCAGCAACGCGAAACCCGCGCTGACCTTCAAACGTTACCAGCGATTCTGCCGTTAGCCGTGTCAGGGCTTCGCGCAACGTGCTGCCACTTACACCGTAGCGGGATTTCAGGGTTTCGGCCTGAAGTTTCATTTCCGGCGGCAACGCACCGCTTAGAATATCGCGCTGCAACTGCTCATAGGCATGTTCGGTCAAGGTGCGGGATGGACCCTGCGAAATATCCCCGGTGATGTCCGCCTCGGCCAGTGTCGTCGGTTTCTTCATGGTTTGGTCCCGTCTGTCGTCATCGTGGTTGTCACCTTTGTAGCGCAGCTTGATGCACTTCGTCGATACATCTTCGAGATAACAACAAATATCGATATTATTATTGACAGCCGATATTATGCGTGTTCTGTCTGGCCGCAGAAACAAGGCCCAAGGACTGCATGATGACCAAGCCCCCCACAAGCCGCCTGCAAGACTCGATACTGCGTGCCGTGGCTGATCGTCTGGCGCAGGCAGCGGCAAGCAGTATCGCCTGCGACCCAGTGCGCGATGTGATCGACCTTTCCGATCTGGACGGGGCCTATGCTGTGCAAGAGATCGGAACCCAGCGCGCCATTGCCGCAGGTCGCCGGATCATCGGGCGCAAAATCGGGCTGACCTCGCTTGCGGTGCAAAAGCAGTTGGGCGTCAACCAGCCGGATTATGGCGTGCTTTATGCCGATATGGTGATGGGTGAGGGAATTCCGATCTCGCAAAGCCGCCTGATGCAGCCCAAGATCGAAGCGGAAATGGCGCTGATCCTTGGCCGCGATCTGGATATGG
>JANNZB010000287.1:0-2215 GCA_031410395.1 Novosphingobium sp. | reverse complement strand
AAAGTTCGGTGACCCGCGCCTTGTTCTGGTTGCAAATGACGAAGTCAGAGATGATGAAGGGCGGCGCTGGCCGGTGGTGCAGTTCCTTAAAAGTCGCTCGGTACTGTTCGATCTCCGGTATGGAATCGCGCCAGTCCCCCTGGCTGAACCGCAAGGTCTTGAGGCCAAAGCGCGCTGCAGTTTCAACCGAACTGGGTGACATTGAGACCATCACCATCGAATCTTTCCATGATCGCGATGGCCGCGGGCGAATTTCGCTGCGCGGGATGTTGTACCACTTGCCCTCGGCCTCAACGATGCCGGTTTCCAGCCCCTCCATTATGATCGCTGCCGCTTCGTCAAACATCTCGCGGCTATCGGCCAGTTCAACCCCGAACGAGCGAAATTCCCGCCGCGCCGCGCCGCGCCCCATGCCAAGGATCAGGCGGCCTTCGGACAGCGCATCAAGCTGCAAGGCAGATTCCACCACCCGCAGCGGGTTGTTCCACGGCAGGATCACCGCGCCGGTGATCAGCTGAATTCGCGATGTCTTCGCCGCGACATAGGACAGCATGCCGAACGGATCAGGGCAGGCGGCATAGTCGGTAAAGTGGTGCTCAACCGGACCGACGAAATCGAACCCCATCGCCTCGGCTTCAACCGCCAGCCTGGTTTCGCGCAGGAAGAATTCATGATCGGGGGTGCCGTCAAGGTTCTGATAGCCCAGGTGCATACCAACGCGCATTGTGCAGTCCTCTCAGCACGGCGAATCGCGTTCGCCGGTGTTTCGTAGGCAATAATGTCACCTGATGCGTTTCAATAGCAAGGGAATATTACCGAGGCTTGCTGGAGTTACCAATATTTGGTAATTGATGACGCATGGCCAGCAAGAACACATCCATCGCCCTCGGAGCCCCCTTCACCGATTTCGCCCGCCGCAAAGTGGAAAGCGGCGAATTCGGCTCGACCAGCGAGGTTGTGCGCGAGGCGATGCGGCAGTTCATGCACGAGGATACGCGGATTGTCGCGTTGCGGACCATCATTCAGAAATCACTGGATAGCGGGCCTGCTGTAGAGTTCGATATCGACGCCTGGTTCGAGGAAAAGTTCCCAACCGAATGAAGCGGAAGCTGATCTACAGTCTCGACGCGCTGGCCGATCTGAACGAGGCCGACGCCTACACTCGGCAAACCTGGGGAGACCAACAAGCCAAGCGCTATGTTGCGACGCTGGTGGCTGACATCAAAGCACTGAGAGCCTCGGCCATGCGATATCCTGTTCACGAACAGGTCTATCCCGGCCTACGCCGCAAGCGCAGCGGGATGCACCACATTTACTACCTCGCCACCAAGGACTTCGTGGAAGTGCTGAACGTGATCCACGTCCAGCGCGATCCGGGGATGCATTTGAAGGTGGAGACTTGGCGGGATGAGGAGTGAGGGGTGCGCTTGCAGCCAATACCTAAAATTGGTATTGTCGCCGAATGGCCGCCAAGAACACCTCGATCACCCTCGGAGATCACTTCGCCGATTATGCCCGTAGCAAGGTTTCTTCGGGCGAATATGGCTCGACCAGCGAGGTGATCCGTGACGCGCTACGGCTGCATGAAGAGCGCGCGGCGTTCAAATCGAAACTGCTTGAGGCGATTGACGAGGGGCTTGCAAGTCCGCTGGTCGAATTTGATGCTCGCGCGTGGATTGACGAAAACTTCCCCGAGGCATGAAGCGCAGACTGCGCTACCATTCACTGGCCCGGCGCGATTTTGTTGGCGCTGCCGAATGGTCAAATGCGCAATGGGGTGCGCAGCAAACCCGGCGCTATCTCGATGCGTTAGAGGCACAGATTCAGCGAATTGTCGAAAATCCGATGCTCGGTTCTGACGCCGAACTTCCCCGCCCCGGCCTGCGCAAGATCACGGCGGGACGGCACACGATTTTCTTTATGGCCGATGAGTGGGAAGTGCAGATTGTGCGGATCTTGGGGCAGCAGCAGGATCATTGGGGGGCGATGGGGTTTGGGTAGATTGTGCAAGATCGCGCGGCCCGGGGACATGCTATTGCGTGTCCACGTCCGACGGCTCAGTTTGACGCAAACGGTCGTTTGAGGGAGCACTTGGCGGTGGGATTTGGGGGTTAAGTAAAGTGTCACCGCAACCGTCGAAATGTCAAAACAACTTGGGCCGCAGTGGTTGCATCTCCACGGAGGTCATCGAGCAAGTATCGAAGCCGTCTTGCTG
>JANNZB010000286.1:0-1542 GCA_031410395.1 Novosphingobium sp. | reverse complement strand
CCCGCGGCTGATCTTCCCGTTCGCCCGCCGGGTGATTTCGGACGCGGTGCGCGATGCTGGTTTCCCGCCGCTGCTGCTCGAACCGATCGATTTCAACGGCATCTATCTGGCGCAGCTGCAGGCGCAGCAGGCCGAGGGCGGCAACGACGACTTGCCGGCCGGCACCGCCTGACACAGTGAACCTGACCAAAGCCCTTGGCACGGTCGGCGGGCTGACGCTCGCCAGCCGGGTGCTCGGGCTGGTCCGCGACAGCCTGTTTGCGCGCTATGTCGGGGCAGGCTTTGCTTCGGACGCATTCCTCGTGGCGTTCCGCTTGCCCAACATGTTCCGGGCGCTGTTCGCCGAAGGTGCCTTCGCCAGCGCCTTCATCCCGATGTTCAACAAGAAGGTCGGCGATCCTGACGGCAAGGGTCTGGCCGATGGGCTGGCCTTTGCCGAGGCGGCGCTGGCCGTGCTGCTCCCCGCGTTACTGGCGATGACAGTTTTGCTCGAGATCTTCGCCTGGCCGGTGACCTTCGCGCTGTCGGGCAAGTTCAACGGGGTCGCCCCGGAGCAGTTTGCCTTCGCGGTCACGCTGAGCCGGATCCAGATCCCCTACCTGCTGTTTATCAGCCTCGTCTCGCTGTTCGGCGGGATCCTCAATTCGCTCCACAAGTTCTGGGTCAATGCGGCGGCGCCGATCCTGCTCAACCTGACGTTGATCGTCGCGCTGCTCGGCTTCCACAATGCCGATCCGATGATCACTGCGCGCAACCAGGCGATCGCGGTCTCGGTCGCGGGCCTGCTCCAACTGGTTTGGCTGGCATGGGCCTGCCGCGCCAACGGAGTGAGCCTCAAGCTGCGCCGGCCCAAGCTCAGCCCCGAGGTCAAGCGGCTGCTGACCCTGACCCTGCCCGCCGCGCTGGGAGCCGGTGCGGTGCAGATCAACCTGGTGATCTCGACCGCGCTCGCCGCCTCGCTGCTGGCCCACGGCAGCGTTACTTACATTTACCTGGCCGACCGGCTCAACCAGCTGCCGCTGGGGCTGATCGGCATCGGGCTGGGAACGGTGCTGTTGCCGATGATCTCGCGCCAGCTCGGCGGCGGTGAGCACGCAGCGGCAATGGAGACGCAGAACCGCGGGCTCGAACTCGCGCTGCTGCTGACCCTGCCCGCCACCGCCGCACTGGTTGTCTGCGGCGAGCCCATCGCGGCGGGCCTGTTCGGCTATGGCAAGTTCGGCGCGGCCGATGTCCGCCACACCGCCGAGGCTCTGGCCTTCTTTTCGCTCGGCCTGCCCAGCTATGTGCTGGTCAAGGTGCTGACGCCGGGGTTCTACGCGCGCCACGATACCCGGACCCCGGTGCGCTTCGGGGTGATCTCGATGCTGGTCAACCTCGCGCTCAACCTGGCTCTCATAGTGCCGCTGCAGCACATGGGCCCGCCGCTCGCCACCGCGATCGCCTCGACCGTCAACGTCGCGCAGCTGTGGGGGGCGCTGGTCCGGCGAGGACACTTCGCGATGGACGCCCGCCTGCGGCGCCGCGCACCCCGGCTGGTCG
>JANNZB010000285.1:0-5571 GCA_031410395.1 Novosphingobium sp. | reverse complement strand
TGGTGCGCGATCATCTGACCGAGATTGTTGGGTTGTTCCCGAAAGGGTGAATGCCCGGGTGTTTACTCCGGCATCAAATCCTTGGCGCCCAACCCGGTATCGACATGTCCTTCGGGATCGGGGTGAATCAGGATTTCAAGCCCCGGAAACTCGGCGTGCAGTTTGAGCTCGATCTCGTCCATCACCCGGTGCGCCGCACGGATGGTCATTTCCGGATCGATCCACACGTGGAACTGGACAAAATCGCGATTGCCAGATGTCCGCGTGCGCAGATCGTGGACGCCTTTCAGGTCGGGATGGCGGGCGAGGACATCGATGAAGCGCTGGCGCTTTTCTTCGGGCCATTCCTGATCCATCAACTGGGTTATAGCTTCCTGCGAAGCTTTCCATGCGCTCCAGCCAAGCCACAGCGCGATGGCAAGGCCGAACAGCGAATCAGCTCCTTCGACCCCGGCGTATTGTTCGAGAGCCAGTGCGGCGATCACCGCAAGGTTGAGCGCGAGGTCAGATTTGTAGTGCACATGATCGGTGCTGATCGCCAGACTGCCCGTCTTGGCAATGACGTGCCGCTGCCAGCCGAGCAGCGCAAAGGTTGCCGCCAGTGCAATCGCTGAAACCAGAATTCCGTCCCCCGCTGCCTCGGTTTTTGCGTGGGCGAGGAATTGCTGGAACGAACGCAAGGCGAGAATCAGCGCCGAAATTGAAATCAGCGTCACCTGAAACAGTGCCGCCAGCGCCTCGGCCTTGTCATGGCCAAACCGGTGGTTGCGGTCCTCGGGCTGGGCCGCCACCCAGACTCCGGCGAGCGTGGCCAGACTGGCGACGAGATCGAGCACGGTATCGGCGAGGCTGCCAAGCATCGCGGTCGATCCGGTTTGCAGCACCGCCCACAGCTTCATCCCCACAAGCAGCAGCGCCACCGCAATCGAGGCGAAAGCGGCGCTACGGTTGAGCGAGCCAGCGGAACTATTGGCGGGCCGGGTCTTCATGGGAACAACAACGTGCTGGTCCAGCCGCCGGGTGCGCTGGAATCGATGACAAAACGCCGCCGCTCGTGCAGGCGAAAGGGCCGGTCTTGCCAGAACTCCAGAGCGCCGGGCACCAGACGGAAGCCGGTCCAGTGCGGCGGTCGGGGAATCGCATGACCCACATTTTCGGCTGCCACTTCTGTTATCCGGTCAAGGAAAATCCCCCGCTTGGGAAGCACGCGTGACTGGTCTGACGCCACCGCGCCAATCTGCGAATCGCGCGCGCGGCTGGCGAAATAGGCATCAGCCATCGCGTCGCTCACCTGTTCGATGTGCCCCTCGATCCGCACTTGGCGGCGCAATGATTTCCAGTGGAACAGCATGGCGGCCTGGCGGTTGGCGAGCAGTTCATCGCCCTTGCGGCTTTGGGCATTGGTGTAAAATACAAAGCCTTCGGGCCCGTGCCCCTTTAGCAGCACCATGCGGACCGACGGCGCGGCTTGCGGCGTTGCAGTGGCGAGCGCGACGGCGTCAGGATCGTTCGGTTCGCTTACCTTCGCGTCCGCAAACCACGCATCGAACAGCACGAGCGGATCATCGCCCAAGATTGTATCAAGCTCGTCAGACATGGACGCGCCCTTAGCGAGATTCTCAAGGCTTTGCCACCTTACCTTGCCCTTATCGCCTTGGCCCCCTAGTTTGGCAGTGATGGCAGACCCTTATTCAACTCTTGGCGTGGCGCGTGGCGCGAGCGAAAAGGACATCAAGTCCGCCTATCGCAAGCTCGCCAAAGAGCTTCACCCTGATCGCAACAAAGATAATCCGAAGGCTACCGAGCGATTCAGCGAGGTGACGCGCGCCTATGATCTGCTGACTGACAAGGATAAGCGCGCAGCCTTTGATCGCGGCGAAATTGATGGCGAGGGCAATCCGACCAGTCCGTTCGGCGCCAGTGGTTTTGGGGGCGGGGGTTTCGGCGGCGGCGGTGGAAATCCGTTTGGCAGCGGCAGCCCGTTCGGCGGTGGAGGCGGCAACGAAGGCATCGATATTTCCGACATTTTCGAGGGCATCTTTGGCGGTGGGGGGCGGGCAGGCGGCATGGGTGCCGGAATGGGAGGCGGTCGCCGTGCTGCGCCAAAGGGCAGCAACGTTTCCTACCGTCTCAAGATCAGTCTGATCGACGCGGCTACCCGCGCGCCTCAGCGAATCACGCTGTCAGACGGCAAGACCATCGACCTCAAACTGCCTGCGGGGGTCGAAGACGGCACCCAGATGAAGCTTGCGGGCAAAGGCGAGGCAGGGCCCGGAGGCAGCGGCGATGCGATTGTTACCATATCTGTTGAAGCCCACAAATTCTTCCGCCGCGATGGCGACAATTTGCGCATCGATCTGCCGATCACGCTTGATGAAGCTGTTGGCGGCGCGCGCATCAAGGTCCCGACGGCAGAAGGAGCGGTGATGCTGAGCATTGCTCCGGGTTCAAGCTCTGGCAAAACCTTGCGCCTCAAGGAAAAAGGATTTTCACGAAAGGATGGAGGCCGGGGCGATCAGCTGATCACGTTGGCGATCGATCTGCCGGAAAATGATGAAGACCTCAAATCGCGACTTGAAGGCTGGCGCGATACCCGCAACACGCGCGCGAAACTCGGGGTCTGAACGTGGAAGAGGTTCTGATCGAACCGGGCGCTGAACCGGCCATCGTTGCACCACTGGTGATCCCCGATCTTTCGCCAGAAGCCCGCCGGATAAGCGCGCGCAAGTTCGGTTCGCGCGGGATCGCCGCACGCTTTGCCAAGGGATCACGCGTGCACCGCGTGTTCACCCGTACGTGGACGGGCGCGTGGAACGACGGATTTATCCACGCGGGAAATCTTGCATATACTACCATCGTCGCGTTGTTCCCGTTTTTCATTCTGGGCGCGGCCGCGTTTTCGGCGATTGGCGATGGGCAGGACCGCGAGGCTTCGCTTCGCGCCTTCCTGATCGCCGTTCCCCCGGTGGTCGCCCGCGCGCTCGAGCCGGTGGCGCACGACGTTATCGAAGCGCGACAGGGATGGCTGCTGTGGGCCGGAGGTCTGGTCGGGCTGTGGACCGTGGGCAGCCTGATCGAAACGATCCGCGATCTGCTGCGTCGGGCCTATGGCACCGCGCCCGCGCAGGCATTCTGGCGCTACCGGCTGCTGTCAACGGGGATCATCATCATCGCGGTGGTGGCGCTGCTGGTTTCGCTGATCGCGCAGGTCGCGCTGGGTGCCATTGAGCAGGTGATTGTCGCCTGGTCGCCAAGCGCAGCCACCCTACTGGAAACCGCCGCGCTGGGCCGGGTGATCCCGGCACTGGTGCTTTACCTCTCGCTATGGCTGTTGTTCATATCGCTTACTCCCAAAGCCTATCGCGGTCCGGCGTGCCCCAAATGGCCCGGCGCACTGTTCGTTACAGCCTGGTGGATTGGCGTTTCGGTGGCGCTGCCTTGGGTGCTGCGATCGATGTTCCACTATGATCTGACCTATGGAAGTCTCGCCGGAGTGATGATCGCCCTTTTCTTTTTCTGGCTGGTCGGCCTAGGATTGGTGATCGGAGCCGAGCTCAACGCCGCCTTAGCAGAGAGCCCGGAAGAGCGCGATGCCATCGGCCGGGCTGATGACGTTGCGAGGATGAACGCGAACAAGGGCGGAGCTTTGGGCGAATGAGCGGTTTGATGGACGGAAAGCGCGGTCTGATTATGGGACTGGCGAATGACAAGTCACTCGCTTGGGGGATTGCCCAGAAACTGCGCGAGCACGGCGCGGAGCTGGCTTTCACTTATCCCAATGCGGCAATCGAAAAGCGCTGCCGCCCGCTGGCCGAGCAGCTTGACAGCGATTTCGTGTTCGCGTGCGATGCGGGCGATACTGCCTCCATGAATTCAGCCTTCGCTGAACTGGCGGCGCGCTGGCCGACAATCGATTTTGTCGTCCACGCTATCGGCGCATCGGACAAGAACGAACTGCGCGGACGCTATTCGGACACCAGTCTGGAAAACTTCCTCAATACGATGAACGTATCGGTTTACAGCCTGACCGCGGTTGCCCAGCGCGCCGCACCGATGATGCCGCAAGGCGGGTCAATCCTGACGCTGACTTATTACGGCGCCGAAAAGGTCATTCCGCATTACAACGTTATGGGGGTTGCCAAATCGGCGCTAGAGGCCAGCGTCAAATATCTTGCGGCAGACCTTGGCCGTGACAACATTCGCGTCAACGCGATTTCCGCCGGACCGATCCGCACGCTCGCTGCTTCGGGGATTGGCGATTTCAATTTGATCCTGCGCTGGAATGAACTCAACGCGCCGCTCGGTCGCAATGTTACGATTGAGGACGTCGGCGGTGCCGGTCTGTACCTGCTGTCTGATCTGGCCTCAGGGGTGACAGGTGAGATTCACCATGTCGATGCTGGCTACAACGTCGTCGGCATGAAGCGCGAAGATGCGCCGGATGTGACTTTGCCGTAGAGCGCGCACGCAGTCGAAAAAAGCTTGCTCGCCCGCGCAGGTGGGGGTGCAGCGATTAGGACTGACGCGATCAAATCTGGATCAAATCGGCTTGCTTCACCGCATTGGCCCCCCGGCGCGACCGGCTTTTTGCACTGGCCCGGGCACGCGGCATATCAGCCTGACGGACCAGCAACACGCAGGCTATCGCCATTACCGCGCTCATCGCCGCAGTGCGCAGCGGGTAATCGACAACGCTGTGAATCAGTTCGGTGCCGATGACAATGCTTGCTGCGAGCTGGATGGCGTTACGCCGCGCGCCGCTCCACAGTACCCAGGCGCGGCGAACAAACCAGCCGACGAACAAGGCAATCGCGGCAAGCCCGAACACACCCGTCTCGATCAGCGTTTCCAGCAGATCATCGTGCGCGTGGTTGACGAAAGTGGTGCTCACCTGCGCCGGATTTTCGTACCAGCGATAGAGTTCGACAAAGGTGCCGGTGCCGCTGCCGAAGGGTGCGAAATCGCGCAGGATCTTTGTCCCCGTCATCAGGAAATCCTGGCGGCTGATCCCCGCAATCACACCTTTCTCTGTCAGATCGTTGGCGGCAGGGCCAAATAGCAGGAACAGCGCGAATGCGGCAATTATCGCCACGGCCGCCAGAAGCGCCACTGGCATTGGCAACCGGAAATTCGAGAATGCGACGAGCACCAGCGCGGCCAGAACCGGGATAAGCAGCAACTGGCAGGCGAGTGAGCCCGAAACGATCACCCCAAAGGTCAGCAGCAAGGCAATCCCCGCCTCGACCGCTTGCTTCGATGCCAGCTTCGCAGCCACAGGCCCGGCAAGGCGATGCTCGCCAATCGCCCAGCACCCCCACAGAGCAAGGCTTGAGAGCAGGAAGCTGCCCTGATGATTGGCATTGGCGAAGAAGCCCGGGCCATCGCCGTAATTGGTAATCTCGTAGAAATAGAAGCTTCCGCTTGCTACCTGGACCGAGCCGAAAGCCACCGAGACAGCGGCGACCATTCGGATCGGTGCTTTAGCCGGTTGCAGCTCGTCCAGTTCATTCGCTGATCGGCCCCATTTCGGAACGTGAAGCCAAAGGCCCTATCGATCTAAACGAAATTCAA
>JANNZB010000284.1:0-5709 GCA_031410395.1 Novosphingobium sp. | reverse complement strand
GCGCGCGCGCCGAAGGTTTTGAGCTGGAGGCTGACGGCAAACCAACTGACACCTTGGCGCTCCACGCCGCGTATTCCTATGTAAAGGCGGTCAACAGGGCGACTGCCAAAGACCTCGCCCGCCGCCCGGCCCATGCGCTCAGCCTTGCCGCCGACTGGACAACGCCGCTCGCCGGGCTGGTAATCGGTGCCGATCTGCGCAGCGTTTCGCACAGCTTTGACGATGCCGGGAATTTCACCCGGCTCGCTGGTTACACGCTTGTAACCTTCCGCGCGTCTGTGCCGGTGGGTGACAAGTTCGAGCTCTATGGCCGGGTCGAGAATGTCGGCAATGTCCGATACCAGACAGCGGCCGGGTTCGGCACCACCGGGCGCTCGGTGTTTGCCGGCGCGAGGGCGAAGTTCTGAACACATTCCAACACTTGCTCCCCCGCGCAAGCGGGGGCCTCAGGCGTCTTGGCAGTAGCTCTGTCAAGGCACGAGGTCCCCGCTTTCCCGGGGAAGCGGTGTTGTTTTTAGTATTGCTTTCCGCTTGCGCCCCGGCGCCGCACGAGCAAGCCGCGAATTCCCAGCCCACAATCGTCAGCCTGAACCCTTGCACCGATGCCATTCTCGCTGAGGTGGCAGATCCTGAACAATTGCTCGCAATCTCTGCCTACAGCCGCGATCCGGCGTCAAGTTCGATGGACTTGGGCGTGGCGAAGCACTGGCCTGCAACCAATGGCACGGTCGAGGAAGTGCTGGCCTTGCGCCCGGATGTGGTCGTTTCGGGCACTTACACCCCGCCCGCAACCCGCGTCGCCTTTGCCGGGCTGGGGCTGCGGCTTGAGGAATTGCCGATTGCCGCCACCGTGGCAGAAAGCAAGGCGCAGGTCCGCCAGCTAGCCGCGCTTGCCGGCCATGCGGATCGCGGTGAGGCAATGGTGGCGCGGATCGAGGCTGCTTTGGTAGCCGTGAGGCCGCAGACCGGCGCCGCACCGATCTCCGCCGTGGTGTGGCAATCGGGCGGGATTGTTGCGGGCGATGGCACCCTGATCGCCGATCTGCTGCGCCGCACCGGCTTTTCCAACCTGTCCGCCGCGCGCGGGCTGGGGCAGGCGCAGGTGTTGCCGCTGGAACGGATGCTGGCTGATCCGCCGCAGGTGATCCTCGCTGCGAGGAATGAAGGTGCGCAGGAGAACCGGATGTTGCGGCATCCAGCGCTCGCGGCTTTGACTGGCACCCAGCGCGTGCGATTGGATCCGGCGCTGCTGTGGTGTGGTGGGCCGACGATTGTGCGCGCGGCTGAGCGGTTGAGCGATATTCGGCGCGAGCACGATCCGCTTAAGCCCCTACCCTTTAGGGGAGGGGTTGGGGTGGGGGCCATCCCAACTCGCCAACGTTCCGCCCAGGCGCACCGCCCCACCCCAACCCCTCCCCTAAAGGGTAGGGGCGTTAACCCGTGACCCGCCTCAACCTCACCCTCCTCGCGCTCTTAGCCGTCGCCGCGCCGCTATCCTTGCTGGCAGGCCAGGTGTGGATCGATCCTTTCCATCCGGCCGTTCCAAACGCGACAACCATCCTCTTTCAACTGCGTTTGCCACGCGCCATTCTCGCGCTTGCAGTAGGCGGCGGTCTGGGCGCAGCGGGGGCAGCGATGCAGGGATACCTGCGCAATCCGCTCGCCGATCCGGGGCTGTTCGGCATCGCGCCCTGCGCGGCGCTTGGTGCGGTGCTGTCGCTGTGGACGGGATATTCGGCCTCCGCTTATACCCTGCCGCTGTTCGCGCTGATCGGGGCGGGATCGGCGATGGCGCTACTCGGCCTGATCGCTGGCAAGCAGGGCGGAATCGCCACATTCACCCTCGCCGGAATGATGCTTGCCAGCCTTGCCGGGGCGCTGATGAGCCTTGCCATCAGCCTGTCACCCACGCCCTTCGCGCTGTCCGAAATCGTTACCTGGCTGATGGGCGCTCTGGCCGACCGATCATGGCATGACGTCTGGATTGCCGCTCCCGGCGCGGTAATTGGCGGGGCCCTGTTGCGGCTCGCCGGGCGCGGGCTCGATGGACTGCTGTTGGGCGAGGGCGTCGCGCGTTCGCTCGGCATTGATCCGCGCCGTTTGCAATGGCTGCTCATCGCAGGCGTGGGTCTGACAGTGGGCAGCGGCGTGGCCGTGGCGGGGATCATCGGCTTTGTCGGGCTGGTGGTGCCGCACCTGATCCGGCCCTTCACCGATCGCCGCCCTTCGCAACTGATCGTACCGAGCGCGCTGGCGGGGGCACTGCTTTTACTTGTTGCCGATTGCCTGTGCCGGGTGCGGCCACTCGCGGGCGGAGAGCTGCGGCTGGGCATCGCGCTCAGCCTGATCGGCGCGCCGTTCTTCCTTGCCCTGCTGCTGCGAATGCGGCGCGGCGCGAACGGTGATGGCGGGTGGGGATGATGCTCGCAGCGCACGATATCTCGCTCGCGGGCCGCCTGGAGGGCGTAACGCTTGAACTTCGCCCCGGTGAGGTAACCGCGATCTGCGGACCGAACGGCGCGGGCAAATCGAGCCTTATTGCCTGCCTTGCCGGATTGCTCAGGCCGGATAGCGGGCGGGTCACGCTTGGTGGCGCGCCGCTCGAGACATTTGCCGCGCATCACCGCGCGCAGCAGATCGGTTACTTGCCGCAGTCTGGCGAAATCGCCTGGGACGTCAGCGTCGAAACTCTGGTCGCGCTCGGCCGCCTGCCATGGCCGGACGATGGTGCGCGGGCAGTTGAAGCAGCGCTTGCCGCGATGGACCTCGGTGATCTGCGCGCGCGTCCGGTCTCGTGCCTTTCAGGCGGAGAACGAGCGCGGGTGCTTCTGGCGCGGGTGCTGGCGAGCGAGCCAGCGTGGCTGCTTGCCGATGAACCGCTGGCCATGCTCGACCTTGCCCATTCGCAGGCGCTGCTCGCGATGCTGCGTACCGAGGCCCAGGCCGGGCGCGGGGTAGCGGTGGTGCTGCACGATCTCGCCGCCGCGATGAACCGGGCAGACCGGGTTGTGGTGCTCGATAGCGGCCGAGTGGTGGCTGATGGGCCGCCCGCTCAGGCTCTTACCGAGGCAGTCCTCTCCGAAGTATGGCAGGTAAAAGCAAGCTGGATTGGCGAGCAGGGCGCAATGGCCTTGGCGGTTTCCCCCCGCGCTTGACCGCCGCAGCGATGCTCTTGCCGCTTGCCATTCCATGCTGCAATGCGACATTCTCGCCGCAGCTCAAGGAGCGCCCGCATTGCCTTCAGCCATAGATCAGGTGCTGGGAAGTCGTTTCGGTCGTTTGCTCGAGCGGGTGGGCTTTGCCCCGCGCGCCGGGCGGGCGGCGCAAGCGGCGCAATCGCGGCTGCTCGCTCTGGTCGAGACGCTGCTTTCGGTGCGCGGCAAGGCATCGGGGGCATCGCTCGCTTCGGCCTTTTTCGCGCTTTACGAAGCCAGTTCGATGGACGAACGTCGCGCCTTCCTCGCCGAACTACGTGCCCGTTTTCCGCGTGATGGCGCAGCGATTGATGCGGCGATTGCCGATTGGCAGTCGGGCCAGGACGAGAATACGGCAAAAGCCTTGCACAAGGCGGCGGAATCGCGCTGCCAGAAGCTGATCCGGCTGCTCAACCTCGCCCCCGGCGGAACTCGGCGGCTGATCCACATGCGCGCTGATCTTTTGTCCGGCGGCAAGCTAAATCGCGCCGAAGCGGCGCTCGATGCTGATTTCGAATACGTTTTTGCTTCGTGGTTCAACGCAGGTTTCCTCGAATTGCGGCGGATTGACTGGGATACCTCAGCCGCGGTGCTCGAACGGGTGATCGCCTATGAAGCGGTGCACTCGATTGAATCATGGGACGATTTGCGCGCCCGGGTCGAGCCGCCAGACCGCCGCTGTTACGCCTTTTTCCACCCGCAGATGCCCGACGATCCGTTGATCTTCGTCGAGGTGGCGCTCACCCGCAGCCTGCCAAACGCAATCGGCACAATCCTTGATGAGACGCGAACGCTGCTCGATCCGCGCAAGGCCAGCCACGCGATCTTCTATTCGATTTCGAACTGCCAGCAGGGCCTTAAAGGCGTGCCGTTTGGCAATTACCTGATCAAGCAGGTGGCCGAACTGCTGTGCAGCGAATTGCCGCAGATTTCCACATTCGCCACGTTATCACCGGTGCCGGGCTTTGCCCGCTGGCTGGCCGATGAAGGCGGCGCCGATGCCAGCAACTTGCGCCAACCGGCCGCGCGTTATCTGGTCGAAGCGCGCGGGCCAAAAGGCGGGCCGATGGACTTTGTCGCGCGCTTCCACCTTGGCAACGGCGCGCGGTTAGAGGCGGTGCATGCCAATGCGGACCCCTCACCGAAGGGCCTGAAACAGTCGCACGGCATAATGGTCAACTACGTCTATGACCTTGGCCGGATTGAGGAAAACCTGCTGTCGATGTCTGAACTGGATACGGTGGTGAGTTCGAAAGCCGTGGCGGCGCTGGTGAAGGAGGCGAAGTCGGCGGGCTAGGACGAAGACAGCGCCGAGGCCCGTTCATGGCCATTTGTCGCAATAATGTTTCGCCTTGTGGCGTAACGACGAAATCCATGTCGTCATGCCGTCACAAAATGTCTATTAAACTGATCGAGTTTTGATGGCGAGTCTTGCTATGGATTTCGGCACCTTTGATCTTTCAGCCCTGCTGCCGTTTATCGCCGTGGGCTTTGCCGCGCAATTGATCGATGGCGCGCTGGGAATGGCATTCGGGGTGATCTGCAACACGCTGCTGGTCGGCGTGATGGGGGTTCCGCCGGCTTTAGCGTCGCAGCGCGTGCACATCGTCGAATGCTTCACCACTGCGACATCAGGCATAAGCCACCTTCTGCATCGAAACGTCGATGGCCGGTTGTTCATTCGCCTGCTGGTGCCCGGGGTGATCGGCGGCGTGATCGGGGCCTATGTGCTGACATCGCTCGACGCCAGCTTTGTAAAGCCGTTCGTGCTGATTTACCTGACAGGTATCGGGATATATCTGCTGTTTCGCGGGATCATATATCCGCCGAAAATCCGCGAGGCAAAATCGATCGCACCGCTCGGATTTATCGGTGGATTCCTCGATGCTGCGGGCGGCGGCGGCTGGGGGCCGGTTGTCACCTCGAACCTGCTGATTCAGGGGGCCGATCCGCGCAAGGTTGTCGGCACGGTAAGCGCGGTGGAATTCTTTTTGACCGTTACGGTTTCGCTGGCCTTCATCTACCGGCTTGGTTTCGCCGACCTTGCCGGAGCGACTCTCGGCCTGCTGATCGGCGGCTTGATCGCGGCTCCAATCGGAGCCTGGGCGGCCAAACGGATCCCGGCCAAGGCGATGCTGATCATGGTTGGTGTAGTCCTTACCCTGACAAGCGCTTACGGCGTCTATCGCGCCTGGGGGTGAGGATCGGCAATCAATTTGGAGTAGCTTGCTCCCCCGCCTGCGCGGGGAAGCAAAGACTATCTACTATTTTTTGCCAACTGTCCTAGGCAAGCTCACCCGACAATCCCGCCCGCCGCCAGCACCGCCAGCGTGAGAATATCGGGCGCGAGCGCGGTCATCGGGGCGATCTGTACTGGCTTTTCCATGCCGACAAGCATCGGGCCTATCATGGCATTGCCGCCAAGTTCGCGCAACAGCTTGGCGGATATGTTTGCAGATTGTAGCCCCGGCATAACCAGAACATTGGCAGGGCCGGAAAGGCGGCTGAACGGATA
>JANNZB010000283.1:0-1910 GCA_031410395.1 Novosphingobium sp. | reverse complement strand
AATATGCGCTTGCGACCTTTGTGGATGGACAAGGGCCGGGTGCCGCCGTCGCGCGTACGGCTCTTGCCCATCTCAAGAGGGTGAAGTGAAACGCGTTCGCGCCGCGCTGCTGATCGGGCTGCTCGGGCTTCAGATGCAGGCAGTCCGCGCGCAAATGACGGCAGCGCAGGCAAAGGCGGAAGCCAAGGCATTGGGCCAAGCCCAGGCGGCAGCGAGCCAGGCTTTGCCTGATAGCGAAACTACCGCCTCTCAGGTTCCGGGCTATACCGGCGTGCGCGTGACCCCCGAAAGTGTTCTGTTCGATACCCCTGACACTTTAACAGCGGCAACAGCCTCTGCCGCGCGCACGAATGAAGGCGCAATCGCCGTCACGCAAGGAAGCCGCCTGCGGCCCAGAATCGCGCCAATGGATATTGACCAGACGATCGCCCGATCCAAACGTATCAACGAGGATCCAGCGACCTATGCGCAAGGTTTGTCAGCGGAGGGTGCAGCCGGAAACTGTGTGCCGCTTCCGCCCTCATCAGGCAGTAGCGGCATGTTTGAGGCAAGCTGCAATATTGGCTATGAGGTCACGAGCGCTGTGCACAGCTGCGCCATTCCGCTCATCGCCGATGTGACCGGCGCACCGCCATCCTATAGTTACTACGCTGTGCCTTACGCCTATACCGGGTTAGGGCTGCCCGATCAGGCTGATTTTTCGCCGCTTGTCCTGTCGGGACAGTGTCAGTCCCAAGGGGCTATCGTCCATGCTTGTGATGCGCAGGTGGCTTACGGGGCGGGCGGCAGTGACGTTGCTGCCTATCTCCGCTTTTGTAAAAAGAACGTCCGCATCAATGCGGAGAAATTTGTCTGTTCGCTTGATGTTGTCGACCCCCAGGGCATTGCCTCCTACATCACCAACAAGGCTTGGTATCTAAGCGTCGTCGGCACCCAGCAAATCACGACCCGCCGCGATGAAACTGCCTGCGGTTCGCTTGCCGCTGATAGCCAATGCACGCAGACCGGGGAGGTTTGCACATCAAGCGATCCGGTAACGAGGCAAGTGAACGGCGTAGCAGTGACGCAGCCTTGCTGGGCCTGGGAGCGCAGCTACCTGTGCAATGCCTTTACGCCCGCCAAAGATTGCGCAGGCCTAGAGGCGATGCCGGGATGTCTGTTCGACCGCGAGGAGTGTATCGATGAGGTACCATCGGGCCCGTGCAAGACAAGGGAACGGATCTACAAATGCCCGATTCCCGCCACCAGTTCTGATGATAAGCAGTTTGTTTGTGGCGGCGATGCCTATTGCATCAACGGTGATTGTGAACCGATTGTCCGCGAATCCTCGACCGAATTCAAGGATGCATTGGTCGCGCTGCACGCGATTGATCAGGCGGGCAAGGAATTCGATCCGGTCAATCTGACTCTGTTCAAAGGGGCTCCCGACAGCTGCCACAAGCCGGTTTTTGGATTGGGCAATTGCTGCGGCGGCAACGGGTTTCCGCTGATCGGCGTTTGCGATCCGGGCGAAAAAGCGCTCGCGATGAAAATTGATCAGGGGCTTTGCCATTATGTTGGCACTTACTGCTCCGCCAGTGCGCTCGGCATCTGTCACACGAAACGCAAATCCTATTGCTGCTTTGACTCCAAGCTTACCCGGATATTGCAGGAGCAGGGGCGGCCCCAACTCGGCAAGGGATTCGGGGCGGCAAAAAAGCCGCTGTGCGAAGGCTTCGCGATTGACGAGTTCGCGCGCCTCGATCTCTCGGTGATGGATTTTACAGAGATTTACGGCGACTTTCTTGAGTCCGCCAAACTACCCGACGAAGTACAGACGGCGCAGGACATTCAGCAGAAAATCGCCGACTATTATGCACGGGCGCGCGGGCAGTGAAGGGCACTGCCGTCGCCAGTCTCGGTGACCAGAG
>JANNZB010000282.1:0-1725 GCA_031410395.1 Novosphingobium sp. | reverse complement strand
GACGAGGCCGTTGAAGACCGCGGCGTGATGCGTTGAGCCGAGCACGAGCGGCGCAAACTTCGCGCCATTGTCCGAGACAAAGACATCGAACCGCGCCAGCCCGGATCCGTCGGTGTCATCGTTACCGCCCCAACTGACCGTGAAGTCCGGTCCGCTCGTCCCGGTCGCCGAGATCACGTTGACCGAGCTCGTGGGCGCGAGGGCATCGATCGTGTTGAAGATCGCGGGCGTAAGGATTGCGGCATTCGCGTCGAAGACGATCGACGCCTGCGCGTCGATCACCTCGCCGGTGGTCGAGTCGCCACGCGGCTGCACTGTGTAGCTGACGAACCCTTCGCCCGCGCCGGCCGTATCGTTCGGCGGGAGGAAGCCGAGGAACGCGCTGTCGGGCACGTCGCCCGTCACGGGATCGATGGCGCGGAACGTCCAACGGACCGCGCCCGTCGCGAGGTTGATGTCCGCGCTGAAATCGACGAACACACCCAGCTCGCTCACCAGATCGAGCCGCGTGGCGAATGAGCTTCTGCCTTCCGGCACCTCGTAAGTTCGTCCCCCGAAGCCAAACTCCGTGAGCTTGAAGGATGAGAAGTCGAGATCGCTATCGAGCGGTTGCGTCACGAAAACCTCCGCCGCCGGCGCGCTCGCGGTCGCGAGATTCTCAAAGCGCACGGTGTAGGGCAGCGTCTCGTGGAGGCCGACGAAATGCGGCGCGCCGGAACCCGCTGGACCAGTGATGTCGTTTGGATCGAACCCCTGCAACTGCCCGATGATTTGCACAATGACCTGCGTGATCGGAACGGGCGGGATTGGTTTTGGCGGATCAGGCGGTACTTTTGGAGGCGGCTTGTTAGGGTCGCAGTTCGGGTCGGCGCTGCTCTTTTTAAGGCAATCGTAAAAGGCGTCCTTCGCCTTGTTCGCCTCCGGCACGAGTTTGTCGTATTTGGCCTCCGCGCGAGTAAACTCCACCTTCGCCTCCAGCACTTTGTCGAGCGCCTCACGCGACTTCAGGTAGTTGAGGGCTTCGGCGCTATCCTTGAACCCGGCCACCGCTGAGAGCAGCGTCGAAAAGTTGCCGAAGCCAGCAAGGCGCTGGAGTTCCGGCTGGTTGGTAAATTTCGTGACCGCCGTTTGAAACGTCACCGCGTTGCTCTGCAGCGTCGCGAGCGCCGAGGCCGCCATATCCAGCTGGCCCTGCTGATCCTCCACTTTTTTGGAAGGATCATTGAGGTCCTGCATGAGCTGAAGCTCCGAGGTCGCTGCCATGATGAGGCCCTGGAATTGGTTCAACAGGAACGTGGCGTCGGCCTCGATAGCCACTGCACCCTGCGCCGCTTTGAACGCACCGCCGATGCCTTTGATCGCCCCCGCCAGCGGAACCAGACCGATCAGGAAGTTCGCGATCTTCGCCGTTTCGTTGATGATATCGGCGCCGAAGATGTCGATATCGGCGCGCAGGTTCTCCGCACGGCCCTGCGCGCTCTGCGTGATGGAGCGTACGGTGGCGTCATCGCGCCCGTCGAAGGCATTGTCCTGCAGCTTGCGCTTGTTGATGGCCTCGTTGCGCTCCTTATCGCAATGCACGCACATCGGGTTGTTGTCGAATTTGTCCGTGACGTGCTGATCCGCCATCTTGAAATCGACCGCCTTCATCCGATCCGGATCGAAGAGTGATTTTGCCTTCGACAGCTCGAAGAGCGGCAGACTGCCGAGCCCCGCGAAGAGATC
>JANNZB010000281.1:0-1987 GCA_031410395.1 Novosphingobium sp. | reverse complement strand
GTCGGTGGTGGCATCGGCGGAATGGCGACAGCAATTCACTTTGCCGAAGCTGGAATTGCAGTCGATCTGATCGATCTTGACCCGGAATGGCGGGTCTATGGCGCAGGGATTACCATCACCGGCCCCACCTTGCGTGCTTATAAGCGGCTTGGCCTGCTTGATCAGATCAAGAGCGTGGGTGCTGTCACCAACGGCACGAAACTGATGCACTTCTCTGGCGCCCTCATTCACGAAATGGATGAACCGATCATCGAGGATGGGTTGCCCGCGACGGGCGGCATTTTGCGGCCTGACCTTCATCGCATCATGTCAGCCCGTGTGAACGAACTGGGTGCGAGCGTTCGGCTGGGCCTGACGGTGGATGCGCTTGAGAGTGACGCTGGCGGCGTTGATGTCTCATTCAGCGATGGTAGCCATGGCCGCTACGATCTTGTCGTCGGCGCGGATGGCATATTTTCCAGGGTTCGGGAAATGCTGTTCCCTGCCGCCGTCAAACCGCGCTTCACCGGTCAATCGAGCTGGCGGATCTTATGTGATCGGCCCGCCGGTTTTGATCGGGGTGAAATCTTTCTAGGCCACCGTCATCTGGCGGGACTCACTGCCTGTTCGCCTGACAAATGCTATGTTTTCATGCTCAACATTGATCCGGACCGGACCTGGATCGAGCCCGAAGATTTTCCCGCGACTGTTCGTGAACTGCTTGCCGACTTTGGCGGCAATTTGGCTGCGATACGCGAAGCGGTTTCAAGTGATACGCCCGTGGTCTACCGCCCGCTGGAAAGCGCGCTTCAGCCTCCGCCCTGGCACAAGGGGCGTGTCTTGCTGATCGGCGATGCGGCCCATGCCACCACGCCGCATCTGGCAAGCGGCGCAGGGATCGCGGTTGAAGACGCGCTTGTTCTGCGCGAAGAATTGGCCGCGTGTGATGGTGACATCGAAGCCGGGTTTGCCGCATTCACCAACCGGCGCTTTGAACGGTGCAAGCTGGTTGTCGACTCCAGCATTGCCATTGGCGAGGCCCAGATTGGCCAGGCCCCGGCTGACCAGATTGGCATGATGATGGGCAAGGCGCTCCATGCGCTATTTGCGGAGATTTGACGATGACCGGAATTGTTTCAACCTGCGGCCCCGAACGCCAAGCCATCCCGGTTTCGGCGCGCGGCAAACATCTTGTTGTCGACATCCATTGCCATCTCGGCATTCCCGCTGCGGACGCCATCGTGCGGGCGGCGATGCCCGATGCACCTGCTGCGCTGCCCTTTTCTTCACCGGCCTCGGACAAGGTCAACGGTGCGTTGTTCGCCGCTATCGGCCCCAAGCTCAACGGCGTCGAAGCAAGGCTTGCGGATATGGACCGGCTCGGCGTTGATGTGCAGGCGATCAGCCCGTCACCGGGGCAGTATTTCTACTTTACCCCGCCAGAATTAGGCCGCGAAACCAGCCGGATGATCAATGACGGCATTGCGGCGGCCTGCGCGGAGTATCCGGACCGGCTCGTCGGGATGGGCACCGTGCCGCTCCAAGCGCCCGAACTCGCCATTGCCGAAATGCGGCGCTGTGTGAACGAGCTTGGCCTGCGCGGGATCGAGATCAGCAGCCACGTCAATGGCAAGGAACTCGCGGCCCCCGAATTTCGTACCTTCTTTGCGGCGGCAGAAGAGCTCGGCGTTCTGCTCTTCCTCCACCCGCTCGGATTCACCCACGGGCAACGCCTGTCCGAACATTATCTCAACAATATCATTGGCAACCCGATTGAATC
The DNA here is from genome assembly GCA_031410395.1 of Novosphingobium sp. Taxonomy (GTDB): domain Bacteria; phylum Pseudomonadota; class Alphaproteobacteria; order Sphingomonadales; family Sphingomonadaceae; genus Novosphingobium. The sequence goes on along the minus strand of JANNZB010000281.1, from coordinate 228 downwards.
GACCATCGCGCTCAGTCACCTGATCTTCGAGGGCGTGCTGGACAGCCACCCCGGCCTCAAGCTCTGCGTTGCGCATGGCGGCGGTTATCTGCCGGGCTATTGGGGCCGGATGGACCATGCGTGGCGTGCCCGCGAAGACTGCCGCCAGCACATTGGCCGCGCGCCTTCCAGCTATCTCCGGCAAGTCTGGCTCGACACTTTGGTGTTCGACCTGCAGGATGTAGGCTG
>JANNZB010000280.1:0-2634 GCA_031410395.1 Novosphingobium sp. | reverse complement strand
CAGGCGGTGACAATCCGCGTGTTCCAGGGCGAGCGCGAGATGGCAGCGGACAACAAGATGCTCGGCCAGTTCGATCTGGTCGGCATTCCGGCCGCGCGCCGGGGCGTGCCGCAGATCGAGGTCACGTTTGACATCGACGCCAACGGCATCGTCAACGTTCACGCCAAGGACAAGGGCACTGGCAAGGAACAGCAGATCAAGATCCAGGCCTCAGGCGGTCTTTCGGATGGCGACATTGATCAGATGGTCAAGGACGCCGAGAAATTCGCTGACGAAGATAAAAAACGTCGTGCCGCTGCCGAAGCAAAGAACAATGCTGATAGCCTTGTTCATGCCACCGAACGTCAGCTTGAAGAGCATGGCGACAAGATCGATGCCAGCCTGAAGTCTGAAATCGAGGCGGCGCTCGCCGAAGCCAAAACCGCGATTGAAAGCGGCGATGCCGATGCGATGACTGCCAAGACGCAGGCGCTTACCGAAGTAGCCATGAAGATGGGTCAGGCTATCTACGAGAAGGAGCAGGCCGCTGCTGCTTCGCCTGAAGCGGAAGCACCTTCTGGCGGTGACGAAGAAGTGGTCGACGCCGAATTTTCGGAAGTTGACGATAGCAAGGGCTGACGAGGGCTATGAACGGGTGCCGCCGCTTGCGTGAATGCGTAAGCGGCGGGCCGCGTTAGGGGCGGGATGATGTCAGCCGAGATCGACTTTTATGAACTGTTGGAAGTGCAACGCACAGCTGACGATGCGACGCTGAAATCGTCATATCGACGGCTGGCTATGCAATTCCATCCGGATAAGAACCCCGGCTGCGCTGATTCTGAAGCCAAATTCAAATCGATTAGCACGGCGTACGCCTGCCTGTCCGATCCGCAGAAGCGTGCGGCTTATGACCAATATGGCCACGCCGCGTTTGAAAACGGCGGCATGGGTAATGGCGGCGGAATGGGCGGCAATCCTTTCGGGGACATCGGCGATATTTTCGAATCGATTTTCGGTGGTGGCGGCTTTGGCGGTGCTGGCCGTCAGCAAGCGCGGCGCGGGGCAGACCTGCGCTATGATATGGAAATTACGCTCGACGAAGCCTTTCACGGCAAGTCGGCGCAAATCCAGATCGAAGTTTCTGTAGCCTGCGAGCCATGCGACGGGAAGGGCGCTACACCAGGAACGGGCACGCGGCGATGCAATTTGTGCGGCGGCCACGGCAAAGTGCGCGCGCAGCAAGGCTTCTTCATGGTTGAGCGCACCTGCCCAACCTGCCACGGCCGAGGCGAAGTTATTGAAAATCCGTGCCGCGCATGCGGCGGTGAAGGCCGGGTCGACAAGCCGCAAACGCTTGATGTCAACATTCCCCCCGGCGTCGATTCAGGAACACGCATCAGGCTTGAGGGCAAGGGCGAGGCCGGACCATTCGGCGCGCCTGCTGGCGATCTGTATATCTTCCTCCACGTTGGCCGCCACGCGGTGTTTGAGCGCGACGGGACGACACTAATCACCCGAGTGCCGATCACCTTCACCACGGCGGCGCTAGGCGGCGACATCAGTCTTCCAGGGCTCGATGGACTCAAGCACACGATCCACGTCCCTGCCGGGATCCAGTCGGGCAAGCAGCTGCGTCAGCGCGGCGCTGGAATGCCGGTACTGCAAGGGCGCGGCAAAGGCGATATGGTGGTTGAGATCATGGTCGAAACCCCGGTCAAACTCAGCGTGCGCCAGAAGGAGTTGATCCGGGAATTGCAGGAAACCGAAACGGGCGAAGAGACACCCGGTTCGAAGGGCTTTTTTGACCGGATCAAGGACGCGTTGAACAGCTTGGCTGATTAAGAAACTGCAACTACCTCGGCGCGAATTCCCGGAACCAACCCCGCGTCAGCCGCCAGCCGTTCCTCTTCTTCATCGAGTATCGCCAGAAACGCCTCACGCTTGAATCGTGCGAGGTCTTTGGCGTCGATGATTTGACCATCGGGGAGCGATGAGGCGATCATGTCTACAACCCTTTCAGCCCCGTGGAGCCTGCCCCACAGGTAGTCATTCTCGCGATAGCTACGGCTGAAGAACGCGCCGAAACCGTAAAATTCCACGCCCTTCAGGCAGGATGCTGCGCCGCCCTTGCGGATCGAATCGCAGTCCTCCGGTGAAATCCGATCGACCTTGACGGGATCAAATTCTCCCAGCCCTTCATTGCGGAGCAACGGCAGGGTGACAGTATCGTAAAACGGGAACCCGAGGTAGGCGAGCAACACTTTGCGGCGAAGCGGTTTTGGCATTCGGGCCAGCGCCTCGGCGAGAATCTGGTCAGCCTCAAAATCGGCGCCCTTAAGGTCGCGGCAGGCGGCGATATAATCGAGCACTGTGCCGGGCGTTGAACCGACGCTGGCCGCGAGCTGCGCAAATTCGGATCCAAGGCAGCCGCGCGTTTCGCGGGCAAAATATATTGCCAGTACCCGGTAAACTGCATCGCGGGCATCCTCACGGTCATCGGCACTGACCGCCGGGTCGCCATCCCAATCCTGGGTCAGCCGGTTAGCGATCAGGCGCAGGCGGCGGATCCTGTGCTGTAGATCGTGACTGCGAAAAAGCGCTATCGCCTCGGGCGAAGCGCCTCCACGCGGCGAACTCAGCACGTCCAGCCCATGC
>JANNZB010000279.1:0-2088 GCA_031410395.1 Novosphingobium sp. | reverse complement strand
CAGCCGCCTGATCGGCTGCTTTCTTGATGACCAGTCGAGCCGCAAGGAAGTATTGAGTTTGATGGGGTATTGAGCAATCGAGGAAACTGCGCCTGGGAGTTATCGCGAAGAAATGGATGTTGTCGTTGAGGCGGAAGGCCTTGATCGCCCGGCACTCGCGTCGCGCTGGTTGACGATGTATCTGCTTTGATCCGACCTCGCGTTCGGGTTGGGAAACTTGTGGACGGGGCTACCGCGTGCTATAATTAATGCGTCCAAGCGCGAAGGAGGAATTTCGCCATGGTCGCAAATCGCGCATTACATTGCCTGGCAGCCATCACATTTTGCCTTGCCGCCCAGCCTCTGGGTGCGCAAATCGACGAGGCCGACCGGCTAGCGCGCTGCCAGAACAACAGCGATGCGCTGGCGCGGCTTGAGGCCGTGCGCGGCAACTATGCGACCGAGGAGCAGATCTCGAAAGCGCGAACTGCACTGGTCTCAATCCGGAAAATTGAGTATCAGATCAACAACAACGCGGCGGAAATCAGTGGCCTCCAAAGAATTATTGAGGCGGCGCAAAGTCGCAGGTCTCCTCCAGAATCCTACTCAACTGAGGTATCGGTTCTAAATAGCCTGGTTGCAGCGAACTTAAATCTGACACAACGGATCATCGCGTGGGGGGCTTCGGTCAATTTCCATTGTCCCAGCGATCAACCAGCATGTTCGTTGACCATGCCCTACCGACTAGCCACCGGCATCGACGCGGCAGTGGAGCAGCGGCCGCAATATCGCCAGTTCCTGCAACAGGTCGCGGCGTACAACAGCAACCTCGTCGCTCTGCGCTGCGACCAGCCCGGAATCGTCAGCGGACAGACGATAACCTCCGATTCGGTCGGCGTGCCCAATGTCGCGGGTTCGTGGCGCGGGTCGAACGGGATCGACTACTATTTGTCCCAGTCGGGCGTCTCGGTAAACTGGTCCGCGCCCCAATTGCACGAGACCGCAGCGGGGAGCTTTGCCAATGGCCTCCTGTCAATGCGCTGGTCAGGCGACACGGGCACCAACCAGGCAGGCGGAACAGCCATCTCCGGTTCCGGCGGAGTGGCGCGGGAAATCCGCTGGAGCAATGGTATCGTCTTTTCACGGCAATAGGTGATCAGGGCGGCGAGTTCACCGTCTATCGCGGATCGGAACCAATTGTCGTCGGGCGGCATAGCGGGGGCTCGGTGCAGGTCATGGCCTCACCCAATGGCGAAGATTGGCCGCAGGTCGGCAGCCCCGATCAGAGCGGCCAGACCATCGACTGGGGTGGAGGCCTCGTCTGGCAGCGACACTGATTTGCACTCGCTGGAAAATACGTTCGGCAGTAGGTTGGCAGATCGCGGCATTGAAAAGGCGAAAGGGCATGGGCAAGCGGATCGGGATGGTGATGGTCACCTTGATCGCCTTGGGCTTTGGCGCAGCATGGCTGCATGACCGGGCGCGGGGTGCGCACGCCGGGGGTCAACATGATCACCAGCCGACTGCTGGGATGTTTTCTGGATGACCCGCTCAGCCGCAAGGAAGCGCTGAGCCTGATGGGGTATTGATCGGGCGGGCTTATTTCAGAACTGCGCTCGCTTCGGCATCCTTGACTATCCGTTCGGCGTCATCGGGCAAAAGCCATCCCTCGGCCCGCTGCTTTGCCACTACCTGCTTAATCTTCGCGGCAAATCCGGCGTGGTCACCATAGCGCTCTTCCAGCGATAGCCGGGGATCGCCTGCGGCGATGCGCTCAGCCCGTGTCTTGGCAAAAGGGATGTACCCGCCGCTGAAACCGCAGTTTTTGCCAGCATCAACGCCCTTCGACTCGATATTCCAGCCGGTGTAGGTGCCGATTGGGACTTGCAAATGCACCGACCGCACCCCGGCAGTTTCGTTACCATCAGTATCGACTTTGGGGACGCGCGAGGGGAACGTGCGACCGATCACTGGCGGCTGTAGCGAAAGCACTCCGCTCAAATCGCCGGCGCTTAGCCCGGGGCCGAAGTGCTGTTCCACCATTGGATTGATGTGACCATCGGGAAGCGGCGCCCCCGGAATTTTCGGCCAGCCCATCGCCGCAGCGGT
>JANNZB010000278.1:0-5479 GCA_031410395.1 Novosphingobium sp. | reverse complement strand
ACGAAAGAGCGCGGTTTGGCGCTGTTATCATCGGCGGCAAAGCATTGCGCCGCATCCCATGCAGCCTGCCAGCGCAGATCGGCGGTGGCGGGATCGAAGCGTTCGGTTGTCATGGCCGCGTCTCTAACCGCTGGAACGGGGTTGTCGAGGGGATCGTTGTCACCTGTGGCTCTACGAAGTCGAAGCAATCACAGATTGGTGGTTGCGCGTGTTGAAGAGCTTGAAGGGGTTCGCGCAGAGGCGCAAAGGCGCGGAGGTGTAGCACACTAGGCGAAGCCATTTAATTCCATGGAATATCGCGAAAACTGGGCCGTTGAAAAGATGCGCAAGTCCGCGTCCTCGTCGACCATCTCCGCGCCTTTGCGCCACTGCGCGAAACAATTCTTATTCGCCTTGCGGCGATGTACTTACTTGGTGAATGTCCCGCGCCGCAGATCGCGTGCTTTGGTCAGGATGATATCCTCAAGCTTCTGCACGGTGGCGGCCTGCACGGGCGCATCGACCCAGTTTCCGCCCTGGGCAACCTGGCGGCTGGCGGCGACGCGCAGGGCATCGGCGCGCAGATCCTGATCGAGGATCGCCACGGTAACCTTGACGCGCTCGCCCGGGTTCTTGGGGTTGGTGTACCAATCGGAAACGATCACCCCGCCATTCGAATCGGTTTGCAGCAGCGGCATGAATGACAGCGTATCAAGGCTGGCGCGCCACAGATAGGAATTGACGCCAATCGTGGTGACCCGCGATGCAGCAAGGTCTGCCTTGGGGCGGCCCTTGCCGCCGCAAGCCGAAAGCCCCAGCGCCAGAAGCGCGATCATGCCCGCCCGAATAACCGTTTTGGCCGCGGGCAATTTCATTTTCGCAGGGGCGCGCCCAAGGTCAGTGCTGCCAGTCATCGTTGCTCAATTCCCGTATGAATCAGTTGCGCGAGGGGCTGCTTGCCCAAATCCCGCGATGAAGCCTCTATAGCCGCGCACCGGGCAGCGGCAAGGGCTTCCTCGCATGGCGCGTCATGCAGGGTTTTGGCTTGAACCCCGCGTGAACGGCAGAGGGGCAATAGCGTGGGTTACGGCACCCCGACGAATCCGCTTGGCGAATCGCCGCCCTGCGCGCACAATTATCGTTGTACTGTCAGCCGTTAGGCTTGCGTTCAGGCGGCAGTGGCCAAACAGACATTTCAGACGCAGGGAATGAGGGAGTCCTTAATCGCCATGGGTGCGGCATCAGTTCAGCAGAGGCAGTTCGGGATTTCACCGGCAACGCTGATTGCCGGCGCTGTGGTGCTACTTGCCTTGCCGAGCGCGGTCCTGGCCTTTTCCGCCCGTTTTGAGCCACATACAGAGACGCTGGAAGAGGCTGGCAAGGTATCAGATTTTATGCCGGCATCGGTCGATCCCCGGCTGGCGCGTCAGTTTTCGGTATCAAGTTTGCCGACCGGGCAGGTTTTCCGCTTCACTCCGGCGGGTATTTCAACCCGTTCGAATCGCTCGGTCACCGTGGCGGTGCGAATCGACGCTGAAACCGCGCGCGCAGTGTCTGTGCGTAAACCTTTGGGCGAAGTGGCGGTGGTCACCGGGCTCACGCCGCTGCGCATTGCGCCAACCGCCTATAGTCTCGGCGTCGCTCGCGGAAGCCAGTCGTTCGCCCTTCCGGCTGAAATCAGGCGGATCGACATGCCCGATCTGGCTGCCTTCAAGCCTAACGCCGGAGCACAAGACCAGCCCTCGCGGTTCAGCCCGCGCCTGACGCTTGATGCCCGCGAAAAGGCCGGCCGCAGCCCGCGCACGTTTGAGGCAAACGGCGAACAGAGCGTCGATCTGGGCGGCAGCTACCGGCTGGGCAAGAACCTCGATGTCACAGCAGGCGTGCGCTATCAGCAAACGCGTGACCGGCTGGCTCCGCTGACCGATGGCAAGCAGGATAGCCAGGCGGTTTATGTGGGAACGCAGTTCAAATTCTAGGTTGACGGTCGGCGCTTAGGTGGAACACATTCTAAACCCACCACCCACTCAATCCCGGGTCTGATCCAATGACCTGCCTTCTCAGTGACACTCTTGCCAGCCGCTCGATCTCGCACTTGCGGCGCGCGGCATTGAGCGGAATTTCGGCGGCGGGGCGGATGATTTCGGCGTCATAGCCATCGGCAACGATGATCCCGCAGCGGTTCGGCAGGAATGCGCCGGTTTCCATGCACGCGCGGTCAAGCTGGGGCGCGAGTCCCCAGTAGAACCGGTCACAATGATCCAGATAATCGGTCCACTTGGCGTCGCCCAGTAAATCGGCGCGGCTGACCTTGATTTCGACAATGATAATGCGCCCCTTGGCATCGATCCCCATCAGATCGGCGCGGCGGTTTGATCTCAGTGGCATTTCAGCCAGGCACCAGATATCATTACGCGCGAACAACCGCCCGATGCCGCGCGCCACTGCGCGGGCGGCGCGCTCGTCTGGCGAGGCCATTTGTTGGGCTTCCAGGGCAGGACAGGGCAGCTCGGGCGGATGCATCGCGCCCGAAATTAGGAACAGAAAGGGAGCCGCGCAAGGGGCTCAGAAAGCCCGGCGCATCGCTTCGCTTGTCGGCGCCAGCGCCAGCAGTGTGGTGCGTGCCGAAAGGTATTCTTGCCAAAGGCTGAGCGCCGCCGCGCGGGCATCAACGCCGCGCGCGCGGACAGCCAGCAGCGCGGCGATCCCCGCTTCCATAATCACCGAAAGATCATCGACGCCCTGTTCTGCCATCGTCCGCCTCCAGCCGCCAGCATCGCGGACGACAGCGGGAAAATTGCGCTGATCGGCCCGCATGGGGTCGGGCGACATCCCGGCGAGCGAGGCGACAATCCCCGCGGCATCGTGGAGCGCGGACCATTTCATGCTCATCGCACTGGCCGCAGCCTGGCCAAAGGCAGCGCGCCCGGAAGCAGAGCCAGATCCAATTTGCGCGGAAGGCGGGAGGGTCGAAGGCGGTTTGCTAAAGTTCATGCCCCCGCCATAGCCCAATGCCTCTTGCCAAATTGCTAAGGCCTCTGCGCCCGCAGTCTTGCTCAGCGTTTGCCCCATGGTTTTACACTGGCAAGCCGCCTATGCCTCTGCTACCGGCGCTCCCAGCCTTGGCCCACGGCCTTGGCCCAAGTGGTTCAGGCATCCGTAGCTCAGCTGGATAGAGTACTGCCCTCCGAAGGCAGGGGTCACAGGTTCGAATCCTGTCGGGTGCACCACTTTTCAGCGTATTTCGCGATCAAAACCATATTCTGACGCCAAGCACCATGCTGGCCGTGCTGACCCGTTCTCCGTCCAGCCGGGCATATTTGGCCGAGTTGCCGATCTTGCTGTCATAGGAAACGCCGATGTAAGGAGCAAATTCGCGGCTGATCTCATAGCGCAGGCGCAGACCAAGCTCGATATCGCTCAGCCCAGCGCCGGTGCCTGTGGCGCGAACATCCTGTGCGGCGAAGTTCAGTTCGGCGCGCGGTTGCAGGATCAGCCGCTGGGTAATGCGCTGATCGTAAGTGCCTTCGAGCCGCGCCAGCACATCGCCCTTGTCGGAAACAAACAAGGCAGCGCCGACCTCGAACATATAGGGCGCAAGTCCTTCGATGCCGAGGGTGGCATAGGTGCGCGACGGGGAGGGGCGAATGTCATGGCGGACACCGCCCTGCAGGTTGAAATAGGGGCCAATGGCGCGTGAATAGAGCGCCTGCACTTCGGCTTCGCCCGTCTTGCCCCTGAAGTCGCCGCGACCCTCTGATTTGACGACGAAGCGGTTGATGTCGCCGCCAAACCACGCCTCGCCTTCCCATCTATAGCTGTCAGCGCCCTTGTGCGTCTGATATTCGGCAAGGTTGAACATCACCTTGTGATAGATGCCGCCGCTCATTTCGTTTGCCATCTCGGCGCGGCTCATCGCCAGTTCGGAAGGATCATGGAATGCATCGGCAGCATGATCGGTTGGCCGTGCAGGGGCGGGCGCATTGCCGATTTCATCGTCATTTGCAGCCACCCCGGGCGAGGTCATTCCCGGCATTCCCGGCATTGCTGCCATATCATGCCCCGCGTGGGGATCAGCCGGGCTGGCTTTGGGTGCGGACATGTCCATCCCCGGCATTGCTGTCCTGTCAGGGGCAACTTCCGGTTTCGGCGAGGCTGGCATCTCCATCCCGGGCATCGAGGACATGTCATGGCCAGCATGCTCAGACGCATTCTCAGACGCATGTGCAGGGGCTTGAGCAGCATGCGCAACCCGTTTGACGGGGGTTGCTTTCGCCTTGGCCTTCGCTCTTGCCTTTGCCTTAGCTTTCACCTTCGCCTTGGCAACAGGCTTCACAGACATCTGCATTCCGGGCATTTGCATTCCGGGCATCGATGCCATCTGCGCGCTGGCGGGCGCCGCAAGGCCGAGCGCGGCAATCACTGGCAGCAGCATCTTCATGCCGAGCCCTCCGCTTTGCGCACCGTCACCACGCGGAACATCCCGGCGTGCATGTGCAGCAGCATGTGACAGTGGAACGCCCAGTCGCCATAGGCATCCGCTGTCAGGTCAAATGCCATTTTGGCACCCGGCAGCACATTGACGGTATGCTTGAGCGGATGATGGCCCGGATTGCCGGTGACCAGTTCGAAGAAATGGCCGTGCAAATGGATCGGGTGCGGCATCATCGTATCGTTGATCAGGTTGACGCGCACGCGCTCACCCAGCCGGAACGGGATCGGTTCGGTGCTCGCGCTGAAAGCTTCACCGTCGAACGACCACATGTAGCGTTCCATGTTCGCGGTCAGATGCACGTCGATTTCGCGCGACGGTTTGCGCCGGTCTTTGTTGGGCTCGAGTGATTTGAGCGCTTTGTAGGTGAGAACGCGATGATCGACCTTTTCGAGTCCGGTTGGTTTGTCACCTGTGCGATCGGCGGGCGCGGGTGAAATGGTCTGGACGCCGGGCCCCATCTTGACCTGTGGGGCAACCGACGGATCGCGCATGTTCATCGCGCCCATGTCATGGCCCCCACCCATATCATGGCCTTTTGCGCCGTGATCCATGCCCGCCATATCACCGCCGCTCATGTCCATTCCGGCCATGCCGTCTTTCTCGCCCATGGCCATATCGCCCATGCCCATATCGCGCATAGTCAGCAAAGGGCGTTCGCGCAGCGCCGGTATCGCCCCAGCCACTCCCATGCCTTTGCCGATTGTGGGTGCGAGCGTGGCGCGGACCAGCCCCGAACGGTCAATCGATTCGGCAATCAGCCCATAGGCCATATCGCCGCTTGGCCGGACGATTACATCATAGGTTTCGGCGATGCCGATCTGGAACTCGTCGGTCTCAACCGGCTGCACCGGCTGGCCATCGGCATGAACCACCGTCATCGGCAGACCCGGAATCCGAACGTCGAAAAACGTTACGGCCGCCGTGGAGATTATTGCGATCACCTTTGAGGTCATCTTAAACGAAATGAAAGGATGCCCTTACCTTTAGCTTCTTGGTGGTGATGGT
>JANNZB010000277.1:0-9256 GCA_031410395.1 Novosphingobium sp. | reverse complement strand
GGATACTTGCCGCCGGGAACGTAGCACCCTGCTGCATTCAGCGGCAGATGCTTGTGACCCAGCACCACCCCGGGCAGCGTTTCCACTTCAACGTCCTGCATCGTTGCGCGCTGGATCTGCGCAAAATTGCGCACCTGCGTCTGGGCGAACTCGATGTCCTTCAGGTCTTGCCCGGTCAGTTGATCGATGCAGTCCTGAATCTCGCTGGCCGACAGCCGATAAGACTCGCGGTCCCAGCCGTCGAACTTGATTGACAGCTCGCGCACGGCCGCATCGCCGCGCGCCTCGATGTCGGCCAGAATGCCTTCAACCGTATCGCGTACGTTGCGATCACTATCCGCCTTGGCTTCCGCGGTTGCGCCGCGCTTCAGATACTCAGCCATGAATTAGCTCCGTTGATTCAGGGCAGAAAAAATGTCGATGCCCAGTTGATCCAGCAAATCGGGGATGTCGATCATCACCCAGTTTTCGATAAGTTTGCCATCCCGCGCGCTCCAGAAATCCATCACCCGCATGGTGATCGCCCGGTCAGTTGCATCGATGCCAAGGAAGCCCGATCCTCGGTGCGTGGCGGTTATGCTGGGCCAGCCGGTTGACGCGACAAAGGCTCCATTGCCAAACCGCGCACGATGGTTGCCGCCCACCCGGTCTGGAAATGCGGTCAGGAACGGTGTGGCATGGCCGCGTTCATAGTCAGCAAAGCCGCGGAATGTGCCGATGGGCGCGGGGCCGAACCACCAGAAGTCCTCGGCAAAGAAATCACGCATGTTCATGGTTTTGAGCGAACCATCGAATTTCATCAATCCGCCGATCATGCCTTCGACAATGGCCAGACTGGCCGCACCTTCGCCGGTGGGCCAGATTCCGTCGCGTGCAAGCGGACCCGGAGCCATCAGGTCTGGGCCAAGCGGTGCGGCGAGCGGCCAAGCGCCCACCTGCACCATCAACGATGGCAGATCGAGTATCACCAAAGTTTCGGCGACGCTGCCATTGTTCCAGCGTTGGAAGCAGCCAAAGCGCAACCACACAACTCGCTGCGAGGCAGGGATGCCAAACAGCGGTGTCATAAAGCGGCCGACGAGGTGCCCGCTGGACGCAGTCCAGTCGCCTCCGGCAAAACTTCCGCGCAGCGCAATGTCGGCGCGCAGCTCATAGTCTGGGATTGCGGTGGCCAGCGGTGTAAGTAGCGAATCGCAGACAAATTGCGCGCCCGTTCCGGCCTCGACAGGCATGAACGCCTGCAGCAAATGATCGCTGGCAAGCTGTTCAACCGCGCCAGCGGCGAAGATGCCGCCGGGCTTGCCACCCGCAGTAGCATCCTCAACCATTGTGCTGTTCATTTCTTTATATTGACTGCGAATGCAAAAAGCTGCAACCCGCTATTTTATGATTACTTCAAATTTGCACGATTCCGGCACCAGAGCACCATGGTCAGTCAAAGCAATGGAGCGGCGTGTTGTCCGCTATGCCGATCTGCGCCCTTGCTACAACGCGTTCATCGATACGCGTACGCCGGGATCAGAGGCAAAAGAGAACTTCACTGTCATCGGGCCGGGCGTTTCGGAAAACCCGGAACAGTATGTTCACATCGCCGAGCCGCATGGCTTCAATATCGGCGGCGCGCGCCAGCCCCCGCTGTGCGTCAATTCGCAGCACAGCCACGATACTGCCGAAGTGTTCGTCGTCCATACCGGCACCTGGCGTTTCGATCTGGGCGAGCATGGCGATGACGCGCAGGTGGTCTTGCATGAAGGTGATGCCATTTCGCTGCCAACCGGCATGTTTCGCGGCTTCACCAATGTGGGCGACGATGTGGGTTATCTGTTCGCGGTGCTGGGCGGCGATGATCCGGGCCGGGTTCTGTGGGCGCCCGAGGTGTTTGATATGGCGAAGCAGTATGGGCTGGTCCTGCTGGAAAGCGGCCTGCTGATCGATACCGTTGTCGGGGAAAGCGTGCCGGAGGGCGCGCGGACAATGCCCCGCACATCGGAACAGCAGGTGGGAGCAATGCATCGCGCAACATCGGAAGAAGCCTCTAAGCTGGTGTGGCGCGCCAAGGATATGGTCACGCCGACAGACGGAGCCGCAACGCCGATCATCGGCCAATATGCGCCGCTATCATGGCCGCATCCATTCACCCTTGAACGTCTGGACATTGGCAAGGGTATGGCGCTGGACGCCAGGATTGCCGCTCCCGAAGTGCTGTTTGTCCAGTCAGGCCAGATGAAGGTCTCCTGGCCCGATGGCGACTTGACGTTGGACGCGGGCGACACAATTTCTGTACCGGTTGGGCTGGCGCGCAGCTTGAGCGGAAACTGCGTCGCTTATCGGGTTAGCGGCTAAACCTCATCCTTCCTCACCAAAGCCGCGCAGAGGCCATCGCTGCGCCATCTGCCAGCGCGCCCAGCTTGGCATAGACAATATCAGGATCAACAGCACCGAACCCGGCAAAGGTTGAAAAGCCGCAATCGGTGCCGCCGATCACCCGCTCACGCCCGACAATCCCGGCAAACCGCTCGATGCGTTCGGCCACCACGCGCGGATGCTCGACGAAGTTAGTAGTCGAATCGATAACGCCGGGAATCAGCACTTTTTCCTCGGGGATCAGCTCGATCATCTCGGCGAAATAGTTCCAATCATGCTGGTGCCGCGGGTTGGAAGTTTCAAACAGCAGCCCCGCCGGTTTCGCCTTCATCAATGTCGGCAAAATTACCCCCATTTCCACGTCATGCGTATGCGGCCCTTCATAATTACCCCAGCAAACGTGCATCCGCACACGGTCTGCGGGAACATTGCGCAATGCGTGATTGAGCACTTCGACATGCACGTCGATCAGCGTGACATATTCCGCGTCAGACCGCCCTTTATACATCATGTGGCGCCCCAGCCCGAGGTCTGGCGAATCAAGCTGAAGGATCAGCCCGCTCCCGACCACTGCTTCGTATTCAGGCCGCATCGCCTCGGCCAATGCCTCAAGATAGGCGTCTTGTGTGGCATAGTGTTCGTTGGGCTGGAACAGCGCGATAACCCCGGGGGATGCAGCATTCATGAAGCCGCCAGCCGGTTTGTGCCGCGCCAGCGCGCCCGCCATGTGCGCCAGATCATCATCCAGCGGGGCGAGCGTTTTGGGCGCGACCGGGCCAATGCACTTGGGCCGGCGATAGGTCGGCGTGCCGCCACTGCTGTTTTGTCGCGCCATGAATTCAGGAAAGTCTTCAAGATCCGCAGGCGGCGTACGCGGGCTGTCACCATCAAAGCCGGTGATGCGGTCCTTGATGTAGGTGGCATAGCTGATCTTCGACATCTCGCCGTCGCTCACCAGATCGATGCCCGCCGCGACCTGCTTGGCCACCGCATCATCTACCGCGGCGCCGATCACTGCGTCGAATTCGGCCTTGTTGATTGGGTCGCCCCGTTCAGCAGCAAAGACTAGATCAGTGACTGCCTTGGAGCGCGGCAGTGAGCCAACGTGGGTGGTGAGAATGCAGTCAGTCATGGGTTCAGTCCTTCAGCTTTAAGCCAATCAGAAATGTTAGTTGCGAGTGCATCGGACGCTTCGAGCGGCAGCATGTGCCCTGCGCCTTCGAACTGTTCGAAAGCTGAATCCGGGGTCAGTTCCTGCCAGCGACGGTGCCACGCGGGCGGGCACAAAGCATCTTCTGCGCCGCAGCCATAGTAGACGGGAACACTGATATCCGGGAGCGTCGCCACCCGGCTTTCACGCAGCCGAAGCGCTTCGCTCTGCGCGACGAAGACATCAGCGCCCAGCTCCATGCCCATCTCGCGTAACAAGTCCAGCAGTGCCAGATTGCTGCGCTGCTGCGCCGCCAGATAGTTTGGCTTCAATTCCTCGACCAGCACCCGCTCCAGCCCGCCACCGCGCACTTCGGTTTGTTGCACAGGGCGATGCGCCGCGCGTTCGGGCAAGTCGGCGGTTGCGTTATAGCCCAGCAGCACCAATCCGGCGATTCGCGTGGGGGCCTGCACCCACATCTCCATCGCCACAATCGCGCCCATCGAAAATCCGACTGGCAGCAGACGCCCCTTGGTTGCCGCCAGCGTGCGTGCGGCCATGCCTGCGATGGTGCTTTCCAGACCCAGATCGGCATCAATAGCTCCGGGCAAAACGCGGCGCACCGCGCCCGACCACAGCCGCGCATCGCACATGTTGCCTGGGAGCAAAACCGGGGTCATCCGCCGATCCGGGGCATCCACGGTTTCGCCGCGACGGCAGCTTCACCAGAGCTGTCATGCACGGTGACAACATCACCGCCAGACCAGTGCGCCGCAACGTGGATGAAGCCCGCGTTGCGCTGGGATCCCTCGCTGATACGGTGCAGGGCAAACAGGACTGCGCCTTCCGTCACCGTCCCAAATGCGCGAATGGCAAAGGTGCGGGTTCGAAATGCCGTGCCGCCACGGGCAAGCTCTAGGCCAATCGCTTCGACGCGCTGCGCGGCGCCTGCGGCAAGCTGGCGGTGGTCACGCGCCGAAAAAAACAGGCCGCCACGTGCTTGTGCAAGGTCGGGATCGAACGACACCGACACGCCGGACTCCGGCATGACCGGCGTTCCCGGCCCCACCCGCCACAACCGCGCGATATTGTCGCCCGCAAGATCGGCGAACATCGCCCCGGCTCCGGCGAACACGGCCAGATGACCTGGCGCGCCTACAACGTAAGGATCGGCAGGCAAGCCATAGGGCATCGTGCGAAAGCGCTCGACTATCGCTTCCTCGCCATAAGCTTCGCTGCCGAAAGCGTGCAGGCGGCAGGTATGCAGCAGCCCCGAATCCGGTCGTAGTCCCGATCGTAGCTGCGCGATGGTCTCAACTGCGCTCATGCGCCCAAGCCTCCGCAAACCTGGCGCAGCACGGCAAGCTCGTCGAACACCGTCGTATCTTCCATGATAATCCCGCCTCGCAGCCGGTAATGCGAGACTGCGGCAACCAGCACATCGCGCCCCGTAGCCTTGCCCCACAGGCCATCGCCGGCGTGTGTGCCTGCCAGCGCCCAGCGCAGGGCAACCGCTACATCGCCGCCGGGCAAAGGCCGCGCTGCGACATGCTCCAGACGGAAGGAAGCTTTGTGCAACACGCCCCGTATCTGCGTGCAGCATCCGATCCAGTACCCGCGTCCCCAGCCGTGGCGATTGCTCGGCCAGCGTAGTTCGCACGTCGGCGACAGCGCAATGGCGGCCTCGCCAAACATATCGTCACGAAAGGCCGCAGCGAGCATGGCTGCCGGGCCTGCTGCGGGGTGATCAGCCGGAACACTTACATTGCTGCCCTCCCGCGTTGCTGCGATCAAATCTATGCGCCATAGGTGCCGCGCAGCATCGCCCTCGCGGTCAGCTTCAGCCTGCGCCTGTGCCACTGCCCACGGATCGCCGCCAACCTGCAACACCCCGCGCAAATTATCCCGCACCAGCCATTCCTCGACGATGCGGTTTTCGCGGCACAGACAATCGGCGATGGTCATCACGCCGTTTGAAACCATGGTGGCCCCGCCCAGCAGCGGATCATCGCCCATGTGCGTTGAGCGGCTGACGATGCGGTGCGAGCTATACAGGCCAAGATCCCCATCATCAGACCAGATCACATCCTCACCAATCAGCAGCCGGTCGGGTGTTCCAGCCAGCGTCGAAATGGTGTTCTGCACCACGGCTTCGACCCCGGTAACTGGCCCCGCAAGCGTATGGATCGCGCAGTATTCGGCATAGTGGGTGCGGCACAGGCCGACGTTCTTCTGCTCCCAGATGCGGTGCGTGCAGCGGATGATGAAGTCGACGAAATCGCGGTAAACCGCCTCATATCCTGGCAGGTCTTGCCGCGCGGGGCCTTCTTCCAGCAAGTCAGCAAGCGTGCGCCCCGCTGGCGAGAGGATGTCCGGCAGATCGTCCCAGCGCATCATGCTTTGCTCGGGTGCATTACGGGCCGCTTGAGCGTCTCAGGCAATGATAGCCACACAGCAGCAGCGGCGACAAAGCTGACTGAGGCGAGGCACATCACCGGGGCCAGCCCAAAGGCGATGGCGAGTGGCGCGGTGATCAGTGGCGCGGTCATGCTGACCAGCCGACCCCAGTTGAAAATCGAAGCCGCGGTGGAGCGCAGGTGCGGCGGATAGAGTTCAGACAGCCACGGCCCCCAGGTCGCGCTGGATGACAGCATGATGCCATAGGCAAAGCCGGCAATTTCAAGCAGAGTGATTCCCATCGGGACGAACAGATAGATCGGTATGATGGCTGCCGCTGCGACAAAGCCCCAGGCGGCGCTGCGCCGCCCGAAACGATCGCTGACCCAACCCCAGATCACCGCACCGATCGCCGCGCCGAAGAATTGCCAGCCCAGCACATCACCAACCACCGTATCGGGAATGCCGCGTACGGTTTTGAGGTAAGTCGTCGCCCAGCCGGTGAACGCCTGATAGGCGAAGAAGTTCAGCCCGGTCATCAGCGCGAGCATACAGGTCTGCCGCGCGACGCCGGTGGCAAAAAGCTCGGCGATTGGCAGCGCGGCCTTGGCAAGGGTCTGCCCGTCCGTCGCAAGCCCGTCCATCGGCACCAGCTTGCGATCATCGGGGATGAACAGCGGCGCAAACAGGGCCATGGCAACCGGTATAACGCCGATCCACAACAGCGCCTTCCAGTCATAGCCTGTACGAAAGGCCGCCGCCGAAAGAAACCCGAGCGACGAAACCGCGATGTTGTAGACAAAGAACACAACGCCCGCGATCTGACCGCGCACTTCGCGCGCAAACAGGCCCGAATAAATGCCCACCGCGATCGGAAACATCGAACCCATGAAAAAGCCCAGATAGGCGCGTTGCATGATCAGTTGAGAGTAATCGGCGACAACCCGGCCGCCAAGGATACCGGTGCCAAAGCCGATCATCGCAATGGTAAGCGCACTGCGCCGCCCGATCTTGTCAGCCACCTGACCCATCACCACCGCACCAAGCAGCGCGCCGATGGACTGGATCGTATAGAGCGAGCCTGATTGAGTCAGCGTGAGTTGCAGGCTGTCCTTGATATAGGGCCGTAGGATATCGACTGTGTTCCACGACCAAGAATAACAGAAATAGGCGATTAGCAGGAAAGCCAGCGCGCCATAACGCCGTGCGGGTGAAAGATCGGCGGCATTGATCCAACCCGATGGCAATGTATCTGCGGTCAAGGCACTTCTCCCGTTGCGTGAAACATGCAGGGCATTGCATCCGAATGCAAGCAGGAGTCTATTCAGTTACCACCGCGACATCATATCCGCCCAGCATCTTCGCCGAAATCGCGATATTGCGGCGCCCGGCTGCCCGCGCATGCGCAACGGCTGTCACCTAGCCTCACCATAGCATGCCAAATATTCAATTGCCCAGCGCCAGCCGCGCCGAAGCCCCTTCGATAAATTTGCCGGCAAACGTGCGCACCTCGGGGGGCAGTTCGGGGTCCTCGATCCGTTCCATCAGCATCGACACCGCTGCTTCGGTCATCCGGCGCACTGGTTGGCGAACGGTGGACAGGCGATAGCTGGCCCACATGGCAGGGGCGACGCCGTCGAAGCCGACAATCGACAGATCATCGGGCACATTCAAGCCGAAATGGAGCCGTGCGCAATCGATCGCACCGATGGCCATCAGGTCATTGGCGCAAATCAGGGCGTCAAGCTTGCCTCCGGTTTGACCCATCAATGCCCTGAGGCCAGAATCGCCGCTCTCATAATCAAAAGCACCTGTCACCAAGGCTGCCTCGCGTCCAAGCTCGCGCAGACGCTGCTGCGCGCCGCGCACCCGCTCTTCGCTGACATAGGAATCGACCGGTCCGGCAATGATGCCAAAGGTCGCATGCCCGGCCGCAACCATGCGGTTCACCAGTTGGGCCTCGCCGCCCAATGAATCGCAGCACACACTGGGCACCGCCACGCTTTCGCCAGTCCGGTTATACAACACCAACGGCACCCGCCGCCGGGCGAAATCGCCGAGCTGTTTAGGTGAGAGCCGAGCCGCAACGATGGCGCCATCGACGCGGTATCGCCAGACCTGATCCAGCATCGCATCGACGTCGCTTTCCGCCTGCAAGGCAAACAGCAGCACGCGGATGCCATGATCGGACAGGCGCCGCGTAATTTCGGTGAGGACTTCGGGATAATAAAGGTTGGTCAGATTAGTGATCAGAACGGCAACCAGGTTTGATCGCTTGGTTATCAGGCCCGAAGCCATGGCGTTGGGATGATAACCAAGCTCATGTGCAGCTGCGAGCACTCTAATGCGGGTCTTTGGGGAAATGCTGGAACCTGGGCGAAAGCATCGTGAGACAGCAGATTGCGACACACCGGCGCGCTGTGCCACATCATAGGAAGTCGCAAGTTTAAGCCCAGTCATAGCCAGCTATCTCCAGTGCTTCATGATTTTTGCATGCCACGCCATAGCCAAGATTGGCAAAATAAATCCAGCGGCTTTGTTTGGAGATTTGCTTTGGGGCTGGGTCCGACGATTCTGACATCGAATGGCCGGTGTATCCGCGCCCAAGCCCAGGCAACAGGGGGCGGGGTGAAAGTGGGACGTTCAAGCCCAGGCTCTCGGCCGTTCCCGAGGTGGGTTCAGCACCAAGATCCACGCCGTAGTCGATGCCCTCGGTCTGTTGGCGTGCTTCAAGCTTGACCCCGGTCAGCAGTATGTCATGGCTCCTGCCTTCGGTCTGAGTGCAGATTCCATCGCCACGCTGGTGACGTCGCTTTCTTTGAACCAACGCGCCATGTCATGCAGATGGCCGGTAAATGTGCCGAATGCCCTCACCGGATTATCGTCAGCATTCGGATTGATGGCCGCCATATGCATGGTCGAGCCAATGTCGATGGCAGCGGCACCAGGATTGACCATGGCCATGGCATCCATGCCTCCAGATTTTGCTCGTGTCATTTTGCATCCTCCTTCAAAACGGGAGGGTATACATGGCACCAAAAATAAGGGACCTTGACGAGCGTTAGCGATCACCGCCGCGTGAGCGGGTGCTGACCATTGAAGAAATGGCGAGAATCGCTTGGTGCTCCAGCCACAATGTTGAGATGTTTCGCTTCGTATCACTGCAATTCGCCACGGCGATACGACCAACAGCGGCTCTGCAATTTGATCCAAACCTTCAATACGACGATAAAACAGGCCTAATTGATCAACAGCCAGAGGCCTCGCCGCAGACCAAGAAGCGTAACGCGATCATTCCAGCGATCCGAGCATTCCGCCCGGTGCTGCGCACCCGGTGCTGCGCGC
>JANNZB010000276.1:0-4156 GCA_031410395.1 Novosphingobium sp. | reverse complement strand
GGAATTCATCCGGCGCAGTGCTGATGATGAGGCCATAGCCATTGTCCTGAAACGAGGCATCCTGCCCGGTCCCGGCACCAAACATGCCGCGCGTAGAAGCCGGGTGCGACAGCGCGATGATGTAGCCCCCCAGTTTGATTTGTTGCTGTTCGCGTCCTGAGATCTTGAAGCCGTCAATCCGGCCATCGGACTGGGCATTTGCAATTACATCGGACATGCCGCGTAACGTGCGATAAGCCTCAAAAATCGGATTGGTCGGTTTTGCATCTTCGATCCCGAATGGCGAAAATCCGATCGCCTTGAACCGCCCCAGAGCGACAAACAAATTACCCGTATCGACCCGCGCTTCGGGTACGAAAATGGGGTTGTCTGGCCTGCGGTATTGCTCAAGCGTACCAGCAAAGTCATCAATGTAGATATCGGGGGCAAGCAAGGCCAGCGAAGGTGCCGCAGCCTTCCAGATGTCGAGCATTCGTGCAACCGGGCCACCGCTGGGATAATCACCGGGACCGGGTGCTCGCTCTTGCGGTCCAAGCCACGCATTGGCAAACATGGGCAAGTTGTATTCTGCCTTGCCAGCTTTGGCGACGCGATCAACATAACTGCCGAACGACCAGGCCATGAAAATTTCGCTGGCGATGGCATCAGTGCCAAAGACCTCGGCCCAGGTGCCATTCTTTTTGTTGCCGCGTCGCGACCATGCCTCGACTAGTTCGGGGCGCAAGTGCGCCTGATTTTCCGACAGATAGGTCATCAGCTGTGCAGGCACCTGCTGGACCCATGCCGCCTGCGCGAGCGGCGAAACATCTCGCGGCGAACCGATCAGGCCAACTTCGTTTTCAACCTGCACCATGACCACGGTTTGCGCTTTGTCGACTTTGCGGATGTGACGCATAAGCTCTGCAAAGGCCCGGCCGTCGGCCTGGACAAGCCGATCGTTGAAAACGGACAAGATCGGCCCTTTGAGAAATGCGGCCATTCCTGCGGGCTTGAAGGCAGGATCGCGTAAACCTCGAGGGAACCGCTGCTCGTCGCGACGCACCCAGCTTGGCGCGTAAGTCGACTCGGCATTTTTGTAGGCACCAAACCAGATCAGTACCAGCTTTATACCGCGGCGGCGAGCTTGGCTAATTTGAGCATCTACAGCGACAAAATCGAATTGCCCCTCCACCGGCTCAACCAGTTCCCAACTGGCGGTGCCAAGCACGGTACCTACGCCCTGAGTTGTGAGCCTATCCCAGATGGGCCCCATATATTCCAGGCTAGACGCGCTGGAGTTATGCAGTTCCCCGCCAAGCAACAAGAATGGCTTGCCATCGACGCGCAAGGGTAGTGATCCGTTCTCCACTTGCAGTCTGGGCGCTTCCTGAGCCGATGCCAGAATCGCAGAACAGGCTGCAACCGATGCCAGAATTATGGCCGCAAAGGCCTTGGCGACGTTCAATTTCGTTATCCCTTTCGATTCAACTCTTACCAGCTGCGTTTGACTGATAATCACAATTATCATACAAAATAAAGCTCGAGCTTGAGTTGCAGCAATCAATACACGAGGCGGGGAAATTGCAGGAACGTTTTGCCAATCGCGTTGCGGTCATCACCGGTGGTGCCTCAGGTGCAGGAAAGGCTGTCGCCAAGCGCATAGTTGCCGAGGGTGGCAAAGCCGTCATCTGGGACCTGAATGCCGCAAGCTTTGCCGAAGCGAAAGCCGAGACCGTTGCGGCGCTTTGCATTGAGGTGGATGTCACCGATGCAGACGCGATTGACGCAGCGACAGCCCGCACCGTCGCTGAACTTGGCCGTATCGACCTGCTGATGAATTCTGCGGGGGTAACCGGACCGACAACGCCAGCGCTTGACTATCCCCGCGAGGCCTGGCGCAAGATCGTCGATATTCATCTCAATGGCACGTTCTACTGCTGTCAGGCGGTTATCCCGCACATGATTGCGAACGGTTACGGGCGGGTAGTCAATGTCGCCTCGGTCGCAGGCAAGGAGGGTAATCCAAACCTATCCGCCTATTCCGCCGCCAAGGCCGGAATTATTGGCTTTACCAAGTCGCTGGGCAAGGAACTGGCGACGACCGGGGTTCTGGTCAATGCAGTGACCCCCGCTGTCTTCCGCACCGCGTTGCTCGAACAGATGCCGCAAAGCCAGATCGATTACATGGTCGCCAAGATTCCGATGGGCAGACTGGGCGAAATCGACGATGTTGCCGCAATGGTCTGCTGGCTGCTGAGCGAGGAGTGCAGCTTTTCAACTGCGGCCACTTTTGACATTTCCGGCGGACGGACAACTTACTGATTTTTGGAGTTTAATTTATGAAACTGGTGCGTTTTGGACCGGCTGGCGCTGAAAAGCCCGGTCTTGTCGATGCCGAAGGCTGCATCCGCGATCTGAGCGGTATACTCTCTGACATTACCGGAGCCGAACTTGGAGCTGAGGCACTGTCACGGCTGGCGGCGCTCGATCCGGCGCAGTTGCCGCGGGTTGACGGCCCGGTTCGCTTTGGCCCGCCGGTGGCTGGCACACGGCATTTCATTGCTATCGGGCTGAATTATTCGGACCATGCGGCAGAATCCAACCTGCCGGTTCCGGCCGAGCCGATCATGTTCACCAAGGGCGTGTCCTGCATTCAGGGTCCCGATGACGAAGTGCGCAAGCCGCGCCAGTCGATCAAGATGGATTGGGAAGTCGAACTGGGCATCGTGATCGGCAAGCGCCTGCGTTATGTCGATAAGGCCGATGCGATGGACTATGTCGCAGGCTATATGATTTGCGACGACCTGTCGGAGCGTCATTTCCAGAACGAGCGTAGCGGGACCTGGGACAAGGGCAAGGGCTGTGAGACCTTTGGCCCGGTTGGCCCATGGCTGGTTACCAGCGAGGAGGTCGGCGACGTCCAGAATCTCGATATGTGGCTGACCGTCAATGGCGAGCGGATGCAGACCGGCAACACGCGGACGATGATCTTCGATTGTGCAACCATCGTCAGCTATGTCAGCGAATTCATGATCCTTGAGCCGGGCGATATCATCACCACGGGAACACCGCCGGGTGTGGGCATGGGCATGAAACCGCCGCGCTTCCTTAATGTCGGCGATGTAGTCGAACTTGGGATCGAGATGCTGGGGAGCCAATGCCACCGGGTCATCGCTTGGGACGCTTAATGTGAATGGATGCGCCGGGTCTGCTGCAGAATCTGGTTCGGCGCTCATTGGTGATTTGCGCGCGATAGTCGGCGCGCGAAACGTTCTGACAGGCGAAGCTGCCAAATCCCGCTATGTCACCGGATATAGGGAAGGGCGCGGCAAGGCGGTAGCAGTGGTTCGCCCCGGTTCGCTCGTCGAACTGTGGCGAACATTCAAAGCCTGCATCGCGGTAGACCATATCGTCATCACCCAAGCTGCGAATACCGGTCTGACCGGCGGTTCGGTGCCATTCGGCGATTATGATCGGCCAGTCGTGGTGATCAACACACTGCGCATTTCCGGTGTCTACCCGATCAGGAACGGACAACAGGTCGTTTGTTTGGCCGGTGCGACTCTGCATGATCTTGAGCGAAAACTAACCCCCCTCGGACGCGAGCCCCATTCGGTAATCGGTTCATCTTGCCTCGGCGCATCGGTGATCGGCGGGGTCTGCAACAATTCGGGCGGCGCATTGGTTGCGCGCGGCCCGGCCTATACCCGACTTGCCCTTTTCTCCCGCGCTGAGCCAGATGGTCAGGTGCGACTGTGCAATCACCTCGGCATAACACTTGGGGACGATGCGGAAGATATCCTGACGCGGCTTGAAAATGGAAACTTTGCCGAGGCCGACATTCATGCCGACGATGAAGCGGCTTCAGCGTCTGATTACGCCCAAAAGGTGCGTGCTTGTGATCAGCCGACGCCTGCGCGTTACAACAACGACCCGTCGAAGCTGTTCGAGTCTTCGGGATGTGCCGGCAAACTGATCGTATTTGCTGTTCGGCTCGATACTTTTCCGGTCAATAGCGAGACGACAACATTCTACATCGGCACGAACCACACTAAAGCTCTGACAATGATCCGTCGGCGACTTCTATCGGAGTGCAAGGCTCTGCCAATTTCCGCAGAGTACATCCACCGCGAAGCATTCGATCTAGCCGAGAAATACGGCAGGGACACGGTGCTTG
>JANNZB010000275.1:0-3230 GCA_031410395.1 Novosphingobium sp. | reverse complement strand
CTTGCGGTCTTTGAGCAGTTTCGCCACGCGGCCCACCTGAATTTCCACGATCGGGGCCATGTGATCCTGCCCCAGCCGGTGAAACAGGATGATCTCGTCAAGCCGGTTGAGGAATTCGGGACGGAAGTGGCCGCGCACGATCTCCATCACCTGCGGCTCAACGCTTTCAACGTCCTGCCCTTCCTCAAGGCTGGCGAGGTACTGGCTGCCGAGGTTGCGGGTCAGGATGATCAGCGTGTTGGTGAAGTCTACCAGCCGCCCTTGCCCATCGGTCAAGCGCCCGTCATCGAGCACCTGCAACAGCACGTTGAACACGTCGGGGTGGGCTTTTTCGACTTCATCGAACAGCACCACCTGATAGGGGCGGCGGCGGACGGCTTCGGTGAGCACCCCGCCCTCATCATAGCCGACATAGCCCGGAGGCGCGCCGATCAGCCGGCTGACCGCGTGCTTTTCCATGAATTCGCTCATGTCGATGCGCACCATCGCGCTGTCATCATCGAACAGGAAGCTGGCGAGCGCCTTGGTCAGTTCGGTTTTGCCGACGCCGGTGGGGCCGAGGAACAGGAATGATCCCAAGGGCCGGTTGGGGTCTTGCAGCCCCGCCCGGGCGCGGCGCACTGCCTTGGAAACGGCGGTAACCGCAGCGGCCTGACCGATCACCCGCGCGCCGATCACTGCCTCCATCCTGAGCAGCTTTTCGCGCTCGCCCTGCAGCATCCGGTCAACCGGAACCCCGGTCCATTTGGAGACCACTGCGGCGATATCATCGGCGGTGACTTCCTCGCGCAGCAGGGCGTTTTCCGCCTGCCCCACGGCTTCCGCCAGCTGCTTTTCGAGGCCGGGTATCGTGCCATAGGAAAGCTCGCCCGCACGGGCCAGATCACCGCCGCGCTGCGCCTGCTCCAGCTCAAGCCGGGCGGCGTCGAGCGCCTCCTTGATCCTAGCTTCGGCGGCAATCTTGTCGCGTTCGTTTTGCCAGCGGGTGGTCAGCGCCGCAGACTGTTCCTCCAGCCCCGCCAGCTCTTCACGCAGCGTAGCGAGCCGGTCTTTCGATGGCTGGTCGCTTTCCCGCCCCAGCGCCATTTCCTCGATCTTCAGCTGGATGATCCGCCGGTCGAGGTTCTCGATTTCCTCGGGCTTTGATTCCACTTCCATGCGGATGCGCGATGCCGCCTCGTCCATCAGATCGATGGCCTTGTCCGGCAGGAAGCGGTCAGAAATGTAGCGATTGGACAGTGTCGCGGCGGCGACGATCGCACCGTCGGTGATCCGCACACCGTGGTGTAACTCGTAACGATCTTTCAGCCCGCGCAGGATCGAGATGGTGTCTTCCACCGTCGGCTCGCCAACGAACACCGGCTGGAACCGGCGTTGCAGCGCCGGGTCTTTTTCGACGTACTTCTGGTATTCATCGAGCGTGGTTGCGCCGATGCAGTGCAGTTCGCCGCGTGCCAAGGCGGGCTTGAGCAGGTTGCCCGCGTCCATCGCGCCTTCGCCCTTGCCCGCGCCGATCAGTGTGTGCATTTCATCGATGAACAGGATGATGTCCCCTTCCGCGCCCTTCACCTCGTCGAGCACCGATTTCAACCGCTCTTCAAACTCGCCGCGATATTTGGCGCCCGCAATCAGGCTGCCCATATCGAGCGACATCAAGCGACGGCCCTTCAGGCTATCGGGCACATCACCATTGGCGATACGTAGCGCGAGGCCCTCAGCAATCGCCGTCTTGCCCACGCCGGGCTCACCGATCAGCGCCGGGTTGTTCTTGGTCCGGCGGGCGAGGATCTGGATCGTCCGGCGGATTTCCTCATCGCGGCCGATCACCGGATCGAGCTTGCCATCGCGCGCCGCCTGGGTGAGATCGCGCGCATATTTTTCGAGCGCCTGATAGGTTTCCTCTGCCGAAGCGGTATCCGCCCGCTTGCCGCCACGTAGCGCAGTAATCGCCGCTTCGAGCGCCTGCGGGGTGAGCGCGGCCTTTTTCAGCGCCTGTCCGGCAGCAGTCGTCGTGGCGAGCGATAGCGCGACCAGCATGCGTTCAACCGTGACATAGGAATCGCCCGATTTGGCAGCAATCTGCTCAGCCTGATCCAGAATGCGCACCAGATCGTTGTCGAGCGCAGGTGTTCCCTGTGCGCCCGATCCCGAAACCGCGGCAATCTTGCCCAGCGCCTTATCAACCTCGGCCACGGCAACCGGCGCGCTGCCGCCAGCGCGGGCGATCAGCCCAGCGGCCATGCCTTCAGTGTCTTCGAGCAACGCCTTCAGCAGATGTTCAGGCGCAATCCGCTGATGGTTCATACGGATGGCAACGGTTTGGGCGCTTTGAAGAAAGCCCTTGGCGCGGTCGGTGAATTTTTCGAGGTTCATGGGTGTATCAGGCTCCTGTTACACCGGAGATAGTGTTGCATTGTAGCAACACAAGAGGCGCGTGCGGGGATTTTGTCAAATCGCAATGATGCTGGTCAATACGGCTGAATTGCTGCACTTTGCGCGAATAGGGACGGAAAAGGGATAATTATGCGACTGATCAGGTTAGCGCTTTTCACCAGTTTGGCGGCGATTCCCGCCAGCGTTCCAGCGCAGAACGCGTCGCAAAACTCTGCGCAAAACGTGCTCGGCAATTCGCAGGGTGATGTCTCTGTCACCATCTACAACAACAACCTCGCGCTGGTGCATGATGAGCGGCAGGTCAATCTGCCCAATGGCCGCTCGCGCCAGGAATTCCCTGATGTCTCGGCGCAAATCCGCCCCGAAACGGTGACGCTGTCGGGCGATGGCTTCGGCATTATCGAACAGAATTTTGACTATGACCTGCTCAGTCCCTCGGCGCTGATGGAAAAGGCGGTTGGGCAGACGGTGACGCTGCTGAGGACAAACCCCGCGACCGGCGCCGAAACGCGCGAACGCGCGCTGGTGCTCGCGGCAAATGGCGGCGTGGTGCTCAAGATCGGCGACCGGATCGAGGTGCTGCGCGATGACGGTATCCCCACGCGGGTGATCTTCGACCGGGTGCCGCCTAACCTGCGCGCCCGACCCACCCTGTCGGTGACCGTGGACTCGGCCAGCGCCGGGCCGCGGACCGCCCGGCTCAGCTATCTGACCACCGGCCTCAGCTGGAAGGCCGACTACGTCGCCCTGTTCGACGAGAAGGCCGGCAAGATGGACCTGCAGGGGTGGATCACCCTGAACAACCAGTCCGGCACGGGCTTCTCCGACGCCCAGAC
>JANNZB010000274.1:0-4004 GCA_031410395.1 Novosphingobium sp. | reverse complement strand
CCCCATGACGTCGGCTTGCTTGAGGTAGTTGACGATCAGCGAACCGATGGACACCTCCGCGCCGACATAGAGGAAAATGCAGAGTGCGCCGAAGCCGAAACGCGGCCGCTTCAACAGATCGAGCCCGGCGAGGCCCGAGCTTTCCTCGTGGCTTTCCCCCTTCAGCGCATCACGGAAATACCAGACAGCAGCCGCGACCAGGGCAAGTGCGGCCGCAAGACCAAGATAGCCATGAACAATCGCCTGGCTCTCTTCCGTGCGATAGGCGTCCAGATCGGCACCCGATAGGTCACTCACGCTGATCTTGGCCAAGCTGCCAAGGATCAGGATCGCCCCGAAGTAGGGAAAGACTGTGGTGCCCAGCGAATTGAACGCCTGGGCAAAAGTCAGTCGGCTGTGCGCGGTTGCCGGTTTGCCCAGCATCGAGATCAGGGGGTTGGATACCACCTGAACAATCACGACGCCGCTCGCCAGAACGAACAGCGCGAGAAGAAAGACACCATAGGTCGCGGTCTGGCTTGCTGGAATGAACAGCAGGCAACCGACCATCATTGTAACCAGCCCCGCCGCCGCGCCGCGCATGTAGCCGATCCGCTTGACCAGCCGCGCGCCGGGTATGCCGATCCCTGCATAGGCGGTGAAAAAGCAGAACTGTACCAACATGGCCTGCGTGTAATTGAGAGTGAACAGTTCCTTCAGCTTCGGAATGATCACGTCATTTAGGCTAGTGATCCCGCCAAAGATGAAGAACAGCCCCATCACGAAAAGCCGCAGCTGCGGCGCGTCGATGTGCGAGACGTCAGCTGCGTTCGGGTCTGCAATGCCAGAGGGACCAAGTGCCATGTGTTTGAACTCCTTTGGCCTATCGGGCTTTGGGTGGACAGGAAACCATCGCGCCCGTCGCCTCGATATGGACGTTGCGCAATGTAATTGTGAAGCCTTTGTCTGCGGAAACACGCAACGGTGAGCCAACAGACTTCAAGTCCGCGCCTGCTTCATGGAAACAGCGCAGGGGAATCCGGGTTTCAAAAGGTTTGCCGATCGCCGCTGCCATCACCACCGGACCAAGATCAAGCGAGGCACTGCCAAGCGATACACTTATGGAACCGTTAGATACGGCATCGATGCGCCAGTCAAAACGCAGCACAAAGCCTTCGTCGAGCTGCCGCATCAGGTTCACAGACGGACCATCGATTGCGATTGCACCGCGATCATTCCATGTAAACTGGCGGGCATCTTCCTGTGCAGCGAGATCCATGACCTGCGACGTGACTGCGCTGTCCAGCCCAAGGCGCCAGGGAGAAGGCACCTTGCCGCGCGCGAAATAGGTGCCTTCGCTGGCCGAAGCGACGAGATCGACATGAGGATCATCGTTGACCCGGCCAAGTTTGGCAGGGTGGGCATAATCCAGTCCATACCCGACCGGGAAAAGCGCTTTTTTGATCGGCGAAATCGCATCGAGCGGCCAGGCAAAGGGAAGCCGGCCAGTGAAGTCGCGCACGGGTTTGCCATCACGGCCGGCTACCAGAACATCGGCAACGCCATTGCCCTGTGGTCCCGGCAGCCACGCGGCGACGAAGGCATCCGAAGCGTTGATCTGGGGGCCAGCAAACAGCGGTCTACCCGAAAGGAAAACTGAAACAACGCGAATGCCCTGAGCCTTCAGCCGGGCAAGCATCTCCTGTTCGCCAGACTGAGCGCGGAAGGCGAGGTTTGGCACGTCACCCTGGAATTCCGCATAGGGTTGTTCGCCATAGACAACCACTGCGACATCGGGCCGCGTCGTCCAGCTTCCATCGGGTGAGACTTCTGCTTGCCCGCCCGCTTGACCGACAGCAGCCGCGATTGCGCGTCCGATCGTCTGGCCATTCGGGAAATCGGCAGAGGTCGTGTCAGTCCCTTGCCAAGTGATAGTCCAGCCGCCGGCCTGCATCGCCATGTTATCAGCGCCGGGGCCGGCAATCAGCACCCGCGAGCCGGGGCGCAGGGGAAGCAGGCTGTCGTTGTTTTTCAGCAAGACAAGCGATTTGGCTGCCGCTTCACGCGCGATGGCGAGATGCTCGGCTGCGCCAACCTGCGAAGGTTCGCCTCTCATCACCGGCACCGGCTCGAGGAGACCCAGCTTGGCCTTCACTCGAAGTATCCGCCGCACGGCATCGTCGACCCGCGCCATCGGCAGCGTTCCATCGCGCGCCTCGCGAACAGTCGAAGTGAACAAGCCTTTCCAGCTATCCGGAGCCATAGCCAGATCGAGCCCCGCGTTGAACGTCAACGGACAATCGGTGACGGTGCATCCGGGGACTTGTCCGTGGCCGTTCCAGTCCCCCACGACGAGTCCGGAAAATCCCATGCGCTTTTTCAGAACATCGGTGAGCAGGCTGGCGTTGCTGTGGTTCTTGACCCCGTTCCAGCTCGAAAAGCTGGCCATCACAGTCAACGCCCCGGCATTGATTGCCGCCGGATATCCCTGAGCATGCCGCGCCACAAGTTCGCGTTCTGAAATCTTGGCATCGCCCTGATCTTTGCCCTCGTCTGTGCCTCCGTCAGCAAGAAAATGCTTGGCGGTTGCGGCAACCCGGTCAGAACCAAGCGGTTGGCCGGAAACGATTGGCCCTTGCAGGCCAAGAGTCATTGCGCGGGCATATTTGGCTACTAGCGCCGGGTCAGCTGCATAGCCTTCGTAGCTGCGCCCCCAGCGCAAGTCCTGCGGCACCGCCAGAGTTGGAGCAAAGGTCCATTCGATCCCGCTTCCCGCCACCTCGGCTGCCGTCGCCGCTCCGATCCGTTCGATCAGCGCCGGGTCGTGCGTCGCCCCAAGACCGATATTGTGCGGAAAGATCGTCGCGCCCGGCAGGTTCGAGTGGCCATGAACGGCATCAACGCCAAACAGGATGGGAATGCCGGCTCCGCTCTTTCGCGATGCCGCACGGTATTCGGTGACCATCTGGTTCCACTTGGCCGCATCGGCTCGCTCATCACCATAAGGGCCGGAATTTCCGCCAGCGAGGATGGAACCCAGCGGATAGGTGGCGAGGTCTGACGGGCTGATCGCGCTGATGTCAGCCTGGATCATTTGCCCCACCTTCTGCTCGACAGTCATGCGGGCGAGAATTGCTGAGATGCGGCGTTCGGTTCTTGCGTCGGTAATTGAGACCGGGCTGTGGCCAGAAGGCCAATTTGCCGGATGCGCTTTTGCGCTGGCTTTCGCCGGGCCTGAAGACTTGATCGGAGGCGAGGCTGAAGCACAGCCAGTTGCCAGCACTATAGCCAGCAGGAGCGGGCGCCTGAACATCATCGAAAGTCTCTTCCCAACTCTATGTGAACGTTATCATTCACTCACTGACACGGGAAAGAGGCAAAATCAAGAGTGACTGTCAGAATCGCCTTCCGAGCTGCCCAAGCAAGAGGCTGGCAATCAATGCGAGACCTGAAAGTAAAAAGAAAAGTCCTGAAAAACCAAAGTAAGGCACCAGCGCCAACGTCAACCAGGGCATCACCAGAGAAGGCACGGTATTGGTCAGGTTGAACAGTCCAAGATCGCGACCGCGCCGGTCTGATCGCGGGAGCACCCGCAACGTTTGGGCGGAATGCAAGGCCAGGAATATCGAGGTCGCAAAACCGAACAGAGCATAGGTCGCAATGGCTAGCGGCAAGGTTCTGGACAGGGCCATGCCAACCAAAGCCACTGCGGAAACCAAAGCACAAACGATAAGCGGCGTGAGGGGCTTGTTCCGCCGGTCAGCCCAGCGTCCGGCTAGGAGCGCACTGGGCGCGGAGACGACCAGAACTACACTGAAAATCCGCGCCGTGCGGTTGTCGCCTATTGCCGGGTCGATCGAGCGAAACCAGAAGAAGAGGTAGGAGAACAGCGCTGCCTCGGCGACCTGAACGGCCAAACGGGCGAACCACATGCGCCGGACAGCCTTGCTTTTGGCGGACAGCTGATCCTGCACCGGTTCACCGGGCTGTTCACCAAGAGACCGGCTTGGCTCTCCAACCTTCAC
>JANNZB010000273.1:0-3692 GCA_031410395.1 Novosphingobium sp. | reverse complement strand
GGCGAACCTTGCGGGCGTTCGGCTTCATCACGGTGTTACCCATCGAAACCTGCCCGTCCCCGGCGATCACCGTGCGGCCGTTCTTTTTGACACCGATGATGGTGGTGCCATGCCACGGAACCATGCCGTGGCTTTCATTGCTCATGCTCATGATGGGCAATATGGCGCTTGGGCGAGGGGTTTCAATCCTCGCCCACTATGATCACAGAATGCAGCCTCAAATCGGCAAGTTAAACAGCTTCGCCGCGTTATCCTGCAGCACCAGCTTGCGCACCGCCGGCGAATGATCCTTCATCACCGAAACCAGCTTGTCCTGCACGCCGGGATAGAGCGAAGTGGGATGCGGATAGTCTGTTTCGAACAGTAGCTTGTCGGCACCAATCGCGTCGATCATGTGGCGCGGCGCATAGTCCTCAAACCAGAAGCTGACCCAGAAGTGCTGCTTGAAATATTCCTTGCAGCGCATCTTCAGCCCGCGGTTTTCGCGGGTGCGGAATTCATCAAGCTGGTGCTCCATTGCTTCCAGCCAGAACGGCACCCAGCCCGCGCCGCTTTCGATAAGCCCGATCTTGAGGTTCTCATACTTGTCGAGAAGCCCCGAAACCATGAAATTGGACATGGTCGCCGCGCAGCCGATGTGGTGCAGCAGAGCGCTCATCGGCAGTTTCTGGTCGAAGCCCAGATTGTCCCACATCACCCCTTCGGCATCGAGCGAGGAATTGAGGTGGAAGTTGAGCGGGGTGCCGGTGGCATTGCAAATGTCGAATACTTCTTCCCAGAACGGGTTCACTTTGCCGTCCGGCCCCAGATAGCCCTCGGAAATCCGCTCAGGCCGGTCGGGCAGGACCACGCCTTTGATACCCATGTCGATGATCCGCCGCATTTCGGCATTCATCAGGTCCTTGTCCCAATATGGCAGCGTCGCCATGCCGTTGATTCGTCCGCCTGAAGCCTCCATCCGGTGCTGGCAGGCATCGTTGAACATCTGGGTAATGGTTATTGCCAGCGGCTCATCATTGAGCGCGCAGAGCGACCCGACCTGCGTGACACCGCCGTTCTGAAAACAAATGTGCCCCCAGATGCCCATGTCATCCATGTCTTTGAGCCGTTCCTTCAAATCATAAGACCCCGGCGCGATCTGGTCATAACGGCGGAAGGCCAGCCGCCCGAGCAGCTTGTTCTTGTCCTTGGCGATGACATTGCCGCCGAGCGAGCCGAAATCCTTGTCTCCGACGAACCAGCGATCAGATTCGCCCACGCGCTTAACGTGCGGCATTTTGTGCTTCATTCCGGCGGGGGCATTGGCCGTCCACAAGTCTGGCGGTTCGGTGAAGTGGGTGTCGCAATCGACGATCTTGATGCCCGCAAACATCGGATCGAGCCCGCGCGCATTGGCAGGATAATCAACCTCGCGGATATAGCCGCCGACATCGCCGCGCCCTTCATCGAGCCAATAGCGCTTGGCATCGTCCGCACCGGCTTTCATTACAGTTGCCATTCTAGCCTCCTCAACCTTTGTTGATCAGGCTTTTCTCAGATTGATGGCGCTGTTCAAAGCGCAAACGTCCGAGTTGGACGATGCGGCAAAATTCCCGGTTGATTGGTTAGAATTTGGCTTAGGGAAGCGTTTCAACTTCCGTTAGGACCACGACCCGGAGCTGGAGCATTGCTGCCGTCTTGCCCGCCGCCGCCTGCGCCGACCTGGCCGATGTTACCGAACAGATCTTCAAGGAAGCTGCGCTCCTTGCCCAGCGTCGGGGTTTTGTGGCCATCAGGATTGAGCAGAACAACGTGCTCCATGCCCGATTTCTGGATGCCGGAGACATTTCCGTTGCCATCAAAGCTGATTTTCAGCACCGACTGAGCTGATGTGCGAGGCCGGGTGAAGGCCGCCTGCTTGGTATCGATCGAAAGGTAATACCAATCCTTGCGGCCAAATTCGCTGACAAACGTCGGGCGACCAAGCGATTTGCCCACCGACTGCATATTGTCGATTCCCGGCTGCACGGCATCGACCAGCGCCTGATCGACAAGGTAGCCGCGATGATCGCGGATTGAAGCGCAGCCCGAAAGCCCTGCCGCCGCAGCCATTATCGCAACCCCTGCCGCCACTCTACCAAACGCCCGCATGCCTTACTCCAATCAAACCATTGCCGCCTGCGCCATTGCCATAGCGGCCCGCCAGCGTGTATCGGCACCCGCCTTATCGATGCCCGCGCTGCTGTGCAATGGCGCTTGGCGCCGGAGGCTTGAATTGCCGATGAACGAACCCGATGATTAGGAACAACTCGCTGATGTCCTTCCTGAGCCGCCTTCTGGGCGCCCGCACCGATGACCTTTCGCCTTACCGCGCGCTGTGGCACCGCATTGTCGAGGTATCGCGCGATCCGCGCTGGTACCGCGAAGCCGGGGTTGCCGATTCGGTTGCCGGGCGGTTTGACGCGGTAACGCTGGTGCTGTGCGCAGTGCTGCTGCGAATGGAGCGCGAAGAACCGCTGATCCCCGCATCAGCGCGGCTAACCGAACTGTTTGTTTCCGATATGGACAGCCAGCTTCGCCAAAGCGGGGTCGGTGATCTGGTCGTGGGCAAACGAATAGGAAAGCTGATGGGAGCTCTCGGCGGCCGGCTCGGGGCTTACCGTGAAGGACTGGCGCAGGATGATGCGGCGCTGGCCGCTGCGGTTGTACGCAATGTGACCTTGCGCGAAGGGGCTGAGCCTGGAGTTGCTACCACGATGTTGCGCAAACTGGCGTCAGGCTTAGCGGAAACTGAAGGCGAAGCGCTGCTCGGCGGGGCGCTGACACTGTGAACCCGCCCGAATTCTCGCGCATAACCCCCGAATTCTCCCGGATAACGGACGTCCGCTTCCTTCCCGAAGCGCCGCTGCGGCTCGAAGCCAGCGCTGAGGAATGCGCCGCGCTCGCCCGCCGGTTTGATCTAGTGGCAGTGAAAAGCCTTACGGCAGAACTGGCACTCGACAAGGACAAGATTGCGGTAACCGCAACGGGCCGCCTTGAAGCGCAGATCATTCAGCGCTGCGCGGTTTCCGCCGAAGACCTCGCCGTTACAATATCCGAACCACTGGCAATCCGCTTTGTTCCCGCAGCGGCTCAGCGCTATGCCGAGGCCGAAGTCGAAATCGACGCCAAGGATTGTGACGAGGTCGAATTCTCCGGCACAACCATAGATCTGGGCGAAGAACTGGCGCAAAGCCTGGCGGTCGCCATCGATCCGTTCCTCACTGGCCCGCAAGCCGAAGCTGCGCGGCGCAAGGCGGGGATTGTTTACGTTGGGTCTGCGGGGCCGTTTGCGGCGCTGGCGGCTTTGAAGAAGCGCGACTGATCCGCTCAGAACGGGATATCATCATCCAGATCATCAGCGAAACCGCCGCCCGCGCTGCCGCCCGAACCGCCACCAAATCCGCCCGAGGCTGCGCCGCCTGAACGCTGGCCGCCGCCACCAGAACCGCCACCCCAATCGCCGCCGCTGCGCTGGCCTCCGCCACCACCACCGCCTGAACCGCCACCAGAACCGGGCGCACCATCGAGCATGGTCAAAACAGCGCCGGGGCCTTGGAGCACGACTTCGGTGGAGTAACGGTCATTGCCCGATTGGTCTTGCCATTTGCGAGTGCGCAGCGCGCCTTCGACATATACCTTGGAGCCTTTGCGCAGGAAGCGTTCGGCCACGC
>JANNZB010000272.1:0-1804 GCA_031410395.1 Novosphingobium sp. | reverse complement strand
TGACCTTTGATAACCTTGCCTCGAACCGTTTCACCGTGATCGAGGTTGCCGCGCGTGACCGGCCTGCGCTGCTCAATCGCCTTGCTCGCGCGCTGTTTGAAGCACGGCTGATCGTCCATTCCGCCCACATCGCCACCTACGGCGAGCGTGCGGCAGATACCTTCTATGTCACCGATCTTCTCGGCGAAAAGATTGATAGCGACAGCAGGATGCAGGATGTCGAGGCCAAGCTGCTTGAGGCAGCGGGCGAACAGACGGTCGAGGTCGAGGTGGCGTGATGGTTTTCGCGATGGTTTTCGCACCAAACAATCAACCAATATTCCCCGCTTCCCCCCGCGCCAGAATCGCTCTAAGGACGCGGCCAACGAGCAATTACAGGAGATCGTGAAATAGCTCCCCCACCAAGACGCATGCTGCAACCCCCCGTGAAGAGCGGGCCGCGCTACAACCAGCTTATTGTTTCGGACAAGGTCCGCGTCATCGATGAGAATGGCGAAAACATCGGCGTGATGTACACCAAAGAGGCAATCGAACAGGCAGCCGAAGTCGGTCTGGACCTGGTCGAAGTTTCGCCCAACGCCGATCCCCCGGTTTGCAAGTTCCTCGATGTCGGCAAGTTCCGCTATGAGGCGCAGAAGAAAGCCAACATCGCCCGCAAAACCCAGAAGACGCAAGAGATCAAAGAGATCAAGATGCGTCCCAATATCGATGACCACGATTACGATGTGAAAATGCGCAACGTAAAGCGGTTTATCGATGATGGTGACAAGGTGAAGATCACCCTGCGCTTTCGCGGCCGCGAGCTTTCTCATCAACAGCTCGGTATGAACCTGCTCAAGCGCGTGCAGGAAGACACTGCCGAGATCGCCAAGATTGAGGCCTATCCGCGCATGGAAGGCCGCCAGATGCTGATGGTTCTAGCGCCGAAGTAGGGCGTTCTTAGCGCGCTTCGGCGCGCAGGAACCGGGCGCGTTGATCTTCTGGCAGGGCGGCAAGCAAGTCCGCGTCGATTGTCAACTTGGCGTTGCGCCCGGGTTCAAAGTTGAACGCGTCCGTCCAGAAACGGCGGCAGATGGTAAGATACAGCAGAAGGCGCGGCTGCTGACCACGATTGCCGAGTCCTCGATGGCGGATACGAAAGTTCCACATGGCGCAGGATCCGGCCGGCAAGTCAGGAGCTTCTGGTTCGCTGGCGATCATGGACGAAGCCGAACGCTGTGATCCGGGCCAGAACGCGGTTGTTCCTGCCATTGCATCGTTGTTTTGAAGCGGAATGGAAACTGTGGCTGCGTAAGCTGGCAAGATCGCATCAATCGCGGCTTCCGCAAATAACGACGGGCCATCGCGGTGGATGTGCTGATCACTGGCACCGGGCCAGGAAACTATTACACCGATGGCATCGAATACCCAGTCGGGCCCCAGCACTTCTGTTGCCATGGCCACAACTGCGGGATGCAGAATGAGGTCGGAACAATCCATCGCAGCGGTTACCGCCAGCGGGACTACATAGCGATCATCGCCAACGTGTTGCGCCCCGCCCAGCCCTTCATCCTTGCGTACGAACAAGTGCGGTAGGGAGGTTGCCAGACATGCGCGGAAAGAAGCTATGCGCTCCGCCGTCCACAGGTCGTCCAATATCGCCACGCCCGCCTTGCGAAAGCCCGATGCGGCACGCTCGGCGGTGGCAACACTGCTAAACCGCTCGATTGAGGCTGGTGCGACCACTACCCCTTCCACTCCCGCCGTTCTTCGCCCTGCCGCAGCACTTCATAGGCCAATTGCAGCGCGTGGAAGGCCTTGGCGG
>JANNZB010000271.1:0-1681 GCA_031410395.1 Novosphingobium sp. | reverse complement strand
CGAGCAGGATCACGTCAAGGTTCGCATCTGCGCTGCTATTAAACAGCGCTTTGGCGGCGCGAATGGCGTGCGGATTTTTTCTGGCAATTTCGGTGGCGATCGCTTCTGCGCGGGGCAGTGGGTCGGCTGCGGAGAGTGTGGAAAAGCCCATCGCCGCCGCCTCCTCGCCAGAGAATTCGCGGTTGGTGTAGGTCAACTCGCGCAAAATATCTTCGCGAACATGGCCGCGCCACAGCGCAAAGTGCCCCATATCGGGGACGATGCCCCACTTCATTTCCATCACGGACAGCCGCGTGTCAGGCGCAATAACACGCACATCGGCACCCCCCGCAATTTGCAGCCCGCCGCCAAAGCAGATGCCATGGACTGCGGCGATGACCGGCACCGGGAGCTTGCGAAACTGGACGGCGATTTGCTGGAACCGGTTGGCGTTGCCGTGGGTTCGCTCAGTTAAAGGCCCGAACCCTCCGTCGACCGTGCCCATGCTGGCAAGGTCAAGCCCGGCGCAAAATGCGCGGCCTTCGCCCGATAGCACTACGCAGCGCAGGCCGGGCATGGCAAAAAGCTGCGCGCCTGCATCAAGCAGTGCGTCGATCATCGCCGGGTCGAGTGCGTTCATCTTGTCGGCGCGGGAAAGGCGCAAATGTGCGACGCCGCCAACATCCAGAGTCAGCGAAACCCTCTCATTACGTGCTGGTCCGGTGGTCATGGAACTTCGTTATCCTGTCCGGGGACGATTTGTGATTGCCGCAGGCTCCTGTGGGTCAGCGCCGTCTTGCCGGCAAGCGCTATTGTCTGGCCCTTGGCCGGGATCAATGCATAGCTGCCCTCAGGCGTGGTGCTGACAATCCCCGCGAGGCCTGCCGAAGCCAGTTTGGCGCGCAGGCGGCAGACGTGGACCGCAAGGCTGTTGGTCTCCGGCTTGAAGTTCATCCGCCACACTTCGGCCAGGAGATCGTTAGGCGAGACCGGCTGCCCGGGAACCTGCGCCAGCCGCCACAACAGGCCGAATTCGCGTGGGTGCAAACCGAGCCGGCTGCCGCGAACCACGCCATCGCGCAGCAACAAATCGAGTTCGAGTGCGCCGTGTTGACGCCGTCCCGGCACAGCCGCGAGAACATCGACTAGCCGCAGCGTCCGCTGTTCAAGCTCGGCGAGTTTGATTTGCGGCGACAGGACATCACCAAAGCCATGCGCCAGCCAGCAGGCGCGCTTATGACTGTCCTCGACGCCGAGCAGGATCGTTGTCGCCTTGGCGCGCGTCCCGTGAATGTCAGTAGCCACGGCGGGATCGTCGACCAGGGCCGGGTGGCTGGCAGGTTCGCCTTCACCCGGCGCGAGCAGCGCCCAGCCGCACCGGCGCAGGTCATAAGCCTGCGGGATTTCACCAATGGAGAGCCAGCGGAAGCGCGGCATCCAAACCCCCAGCGGACATCCAACCCAATTGCACCGCGGGCAGGGCCTTTGTCCTAGAGGCTTTGGTGCTATCTGATCAGCCCAGCTTTTGCCATTCAGGCAGCCGAACTATTCACACCCATTGTGGACAGATAGCGCTTTATGTTGCGCGCCGCCTGCCGAAGTCGCTTCTCGTTTTCGACCATGGCAATGCGCACAAAGCCCTCGCCTTCTTCGCCATAGCCCACGCCGGGGGCCACCGCGACTTCGGCGTGGGTGAGCAGCT
>JANNZB010000270.1:0-2915 GCA_031410395.1 Novosphingobium sp. | reverse complement strand
CCGATGGCCTGATCACGCTGATCCAGAAGGTGACCCCGCCAGCTGAACTCGCGGCGGATTTTGGCGGTGCACCGGGTTTAGGCGACGCGCAGGTTACCCGGATGTCAATTTTCATGAGTGTTTTCGACGTCCACATCAACCGCGCGCCGATTGCGGGCGTGGTAAAGCGGGTGAATTATATTCCCGGGAAATTCCTCAACGCCGATCTCGACAAAGCGAGCGAAGAGAATGAACGCCAGCATATTCTTATCGAACGCGCTGATGGGCTGCTTCTCGGTTTTACCCAGATCGCCGGCCTGGTCGCGCGGCGGATTGTGCCGTTCGTTAAGCCCGGCGATTTGGTCGATTGCGGCCAGCGGGTGGGACTCATACGCTTTGGCAGCCGGGTTGATGTTTTCCTGCCAGCCGGAACCGAACCGGCAGTGCTCAAAGGGCAGAAGATTATCGCTGGTGAGACGGTGCTCGCCCGGATCGGTGAAGCGCCAATGATCGAAGGCGCGGCTCAGTGAGCGATTTGCCCAGGCGCGATGGCCGATTACATCTGCCGCCAGGCCTTACTTTACGCACTCTGATCCCCAATGCGATCACTGCATCGGCACTTGCCTTCGGGCTGACAGGCATCCGCTTTGCCAGCACGGGTGAATTCAAGCAGGCGGTGCTTGCCGTAATTCTGGCGGGAATTCTCGACGGGCTCGATGGCCGGGTGGCGCGGATGCTCAAGGGGCAGTCGCGCTTTGGCGCTGAGCTGGACAGTCTGGCTGACAACGTGTCATTTGGCGTCGCGCCTGCGCTGATCCTGTTCATGTGGTCGCTTCAGGACCTGCCGCGGCTGGGTTGGTATGCCAGCCTTGCCTTCGCCATCTGTTGCGCGCTGCGTCTTGCGCGGTTCAACGCCCAGATCGATGTCGACGTGCAACCGCACAAATCGGCGGGATTTCTTACCGGCGTTCCCGCTCCAGCCGGGGCAGGGCTCGCGATGCTGCCAATCTATTTGTGGATTGCCACGGACTTGCCAATCTTCCGCAATCCGCTGCTCGTTGGCGGATGGCTGATAGCCGTCGCCTTCCTGCTTATTTCGAGCGTAGCCACGATCAGCTGGGGCTCGATCCGTCCGCGCCGATCAATCCGGCTATGGTTGATATTGGCACTGGGTTTGATAGGGATAGTCGCGCTTACCGAGCCGTGGTTCACGCTGATCGGCATCTGCGTGGTTTACCTTGCGCTGATCCCTTATGGCATGTGGAGCTATGCGAAGGTCAAGCGGCGGCGCGCAGCTCTGTCCAGCGCAGGGCAGGCACCGACTTTATCCTGACATTGCCTGATGCGATCAGCATCAGCGGCACTTGTGGCTTGGCGTTGAAGCTATTGTGCCGGGTGATCGTATAGGAAAACATCGGTGCCCGGCGGGCCCGTTCCAGTTCGCTGCGCAGCCCAAGCACCTTTGCCCCGACTGCGCCCCACGTTACTGCCACGGCATAAACAGCCACGAGGGCGGCCACCAAAAACAGCGCGTCAAGTGCGAGATTTAGAACCAGCGAACCAACCATCGACATTCCCCCCTGTGCACCACGCTGTGGCGAAACTGTGGACCGCTTGTGGAAAACTTCCGATTCGCGATTTGCAAATGGCGCGTTTCAGCGGGTTGCAAGCAATGTTCATGATATGTTCTTTTGTGTCAAGCGATTTGTTCGCTTGGGCATGGCGTACGGATCAGTGCTGCTGGCTTTGTTTTGT
The DNA here is from genome assembly GCA_031410395.1 of Novosphingobium sp. Taxonomy (GTDB): domain Bacteria; phylum Pseudomonadota; class Alphaproteobacteria; order Sphingomonadales; family Sphingomonadaceae; genus Novosphingobium. The sequence continues at coordinate 1,181 of JANNZB010000270.1, read as the reverse complement.
CGGCAACGCACCAACTTGCGATTGGCGCAAACTCGCCTTCGATTGGCAAGCCGCGTTACGCAGCTTTGGCCAACGCAGCGGTCGAATACCGCAAACCGTTGGAACGCTTCATGCGGCGATATGGCTGATCCGCAATACGTACCGCACCAACAACAAGAGAATGTGCAATGTGCGAAGGTTTGATCGCAAATCGGTAATTGATGGCAGCCCCATCATTTGCAAGTCGTCGGTGTATCGCGCGGAACGCCGGAGCATAAAGCCGGAGTGAATAAACGATCGCCCAAACACTCGTGATGGTGGCAAAGGTAGAGAGAAGGATCGGCAGCATCGGCATATTCAATTCCTGTTCGGCCCCTGCCGTGAATTAAATTGCCCCCGTCTCAATTTTAAAACACCTGAACCGTGCAATAGTTCCCGCGCATGAACCCCGGGTGACTCTCGCCGGCAATGAGCGGACTAAATTGATGGTGGATTTCCGCGCCGATCCAGTATAGGCGCGCCGCCGTCACGAAGATTCCTGCGCATCAGCCAGGTTGATTCGGGGCAAATCCACATGAAGCGCGCTTCAACCGGTGCCGCAGCGGGATCTTACCGCACGGTTCCAGCGCTTCAGAGGTTCAACCGGAAAGGAAATACCTATGGCGGCTCCCGTCGTATCGATGCAGCAGTTAATTGAAGCCGGCGCCCACTTTGGCCACCAGAGCCATCGCTGGAACCCGAAGATGAAACCCTACATCTTTGGTGCGCGCAACGGCGTCCACATCCTTGATCTTTCGCAGACCGTGCCACTGATGGCACGTGCGCTCGAATTCGTCTCGGCAACCGTGCAGGCGGGCGGCAAAGTGCTGTTCGTTGGCACCAAGCGTCAGGCGCAGGAGCCGGTTGCCCAAGCGGCGCGCCAGTGCGGCCAGCACTTCGTCAACCATCGTTGGCTGGGCGGAATGCTCACCAACTGGAAAACCATCTCGGGCTCGATCAAGCGCTTCAAGGCGCTTGAGGAACAGCTTTCGGGCGACACCACCGGCCTCACCAAGAAGGAAGTCCTTCAGCTCACACGCGAGCGTGACAAGTTCGAGATGTCGCTTGGCGGCATCCGTGACATGGGCGGCGTTCCGGACGTGATGTTCGTGATTGATGCCAACAAGGAAGAGCTGGCGATCAAGGAAGCCAATGTGCTGGGT
>JANNZB010000269.1:0-1774 GCA_031410395.1 Novosphingobium sp. | reverse complement strand
CCCGAGCTGACAATCGGCAGGTAATGGACGTTATGCCGCTCGGCAATTTCCGAAAGCTTATAGGGCATCCCCGCGCCGCAGGTGACACCGGCAATCATGCCCTGGGTTTGTAACAGCACGCCTTCGAGAATTGGCTGCGCGCCGCCCATTTCCCACAGCACGTTGATATTGATCGCGCCGTTGCCGCCAGCAAGTTGGTGCGCGCGCGTAACCTGTTCGACTGCACCATCGATAGCATATTGAATCAGGCGCTCGTGGCGTTCTTTGCGGGTGAGCTGCTCATAAACCTGCGGAATGATTTTGCCTTCAGGGTCATAGCTATCGGCATTGACCGCGCTGACTGTGCCAATGCCGCCCGCCGCCGCCCAAGCACCCGAACTTGCATGATTCGTCGCGGAAACGCCCTTGCCGCCTTCAACCAGCGGCCAGACTTCGCGTCCAGCATAGATAATCCGTTGCAAACCCTTGAACGACATTATTATTCCTTAAGTCAGCGCTGAACAGCGGTTCCGCCAGCGCCAAGCTTGCACGCTTTTATTGAAGCGGGTGACGGACGATCTCCCACCGCCTCAAATTGGGCAAGGTAGCCAGTTATTTCTGGCTTACGGACAAATTGTGTCAAACGAAAGCCCAGAGCACCAAATTCGCAGAACAGCAGCGCCGGCGGAATGCCGTGACGACCCGTGGGACGGTCAAGATCGACGACGACTACCAGTCCGCGCGCCTTCAATGCCGGTCGCAAACGCCACAGGAACGCGTAGGGTTCGGTGACCTCATGATACATATGAATCATGAAAATGCGATCGAAGCTGCCGCTTGGCAAATGGGGGTCATCCACCGTTCCGGTTTTGATTGAAACCGTGTCGAGCCGGTCTCGCAACACGCGCTGGCCAAGCCGCTGGATCGCACCCGGATCAATATCCTCCGCGAGAACCCGCCCATTCTTGCCAACCCGCTGGGCGAGCCGCACCGTGTAATAGCCTTCGCCCGCGCCAAGATCGGCAACCGTGGTCCCCTCACCTATCGCTGCCAGATCCATCACCACTTTAGCCTCACCCTGGCTATCGCGCTGGGCCTCGGTAGAAAACTGAGTTGAGACCATCTTGGACACCGGGCGATCTGCGCGCGGAAAATCGCGCGATGTCACAGGGCGGTCTGATTGGTCAGGCTGCTCGCTGCACGAGGTCAGCGCCAGAACTGCCGCTAGGGCGCACTGCCACATGGCGGCACGCGCGATCAATCGGCGTCCTCTACATCGACCTTTTCACCCGTCACCCGCTGAGAAAGTGCGGCGGCCATGAACATATCGAGATCGCCATCGAGCACATCATCGGGCGTCGGCGACGTTACGCCAGTGCGCAGGTCTTTCACCATCTGATAGGGCTGAAGCACATAGGAGCGTATCTGGTGCCCCCAGCCGATATCGCTCTTCGCTGAATGTTCAGCACTGGCGGCTTCTTCGCGCTTGCGCATTTCCGCTTCATAGAGCCGAGCCTTGAGCATGCTCATGCAGATATCACGGTTCTTGTGCTGTGAGCGGTCAACCTGGCTCGCGACTATGATGCCCGACGGCACGTGGGTCATCCGCACGGCGGAATCGGTGGTGTTGACGTGTTGGCCGCCGGCACCTGATGCGCGGTAGGTATCAATCTTGAGGTCAGCGGGATTGATATCGACCTGGAACGAATCGTCGATCACCGGAAACACCCAGACCGAGCTGAAACTGGTGTGGCGCCGCGCCGAGCTATCATAGGGGCTAATGCGGACGAGGCGG
>JANNZB010000268.1:0-1628 GCA_031410395.1 Novosphingobium sp. | reverse complement strand
GGTGAAGCGGGTGGCAGCAGGCGTAGGGGAGGGGGCCGCCGTGGTCGCGCAATTGCACGGCTATCTCGCGGCGCTTGAGAATTAGAGACCGCCGCTGCCGACGGTTGTCGTCCTCATTGCCGCCATCCTCGAAGCGCCCTCGCCCGATTCCGGGATGACAATGACACTGGCAACCGCAGCCACCCGCGGGAGCGGTCGACTGTCGGCTCACTAGCACGTAGACTCATAAGGCTGTCAGTCGGCTCCCGCCCCAGCTCCCGCCGTTCCGGCGCCACCGCAGCGCTCCTGAAAGCCGACGGGCCGCTTTTTCGATCTGAGCGCATCATGCCGATGCCGTCGAAGCCTTGGTCCGGGTGGAAACCGGACACTAAGGCCTTTTACGGAAAGACCGACGGACGGCTCGCCAGTAAGCCGCGAAGCCGAGAGCGATGATTGAGATTGCCCAAACCACGCTTACCCAAAACCATGTGTGCCACAAAGTGCCGCGCGACCAACCCAGTTGGTCGGAGATCATGATGGGAACGAACGGTGCGAGCGCCAACAGGAAGAACTTGGCGTCAACGCGTTCAGATTTTGAGAAGCCAGCGACGCGTTGACCGGCTGTCTTCCGACCCGTCATCTGCCACAACGCCGTCTCTTGCTGACGCGACCACCGGGCGAGTAGCTTTCTAACAAAGGCAGAAGGGCGGGTCATCAAGTGTCTATCGGACCGAACGCCAATGTCTGCAATTGGGCGCAGCCTGCCCGTCGGCTGTTGCCCCATTTGCGGACATTCGCCCCTTCCGTCCGCTCCCCGAAACCAAACATTATTTTCGTGGCGGGAGCTTGTCGTCCGAAGGTTCTTCATGAGGTCCCGTAATGCGGAACTTTTCGATGGCGTCCCATGCCCTCGCAGCAATTGCGACCTTGAACGGATTGCTAAGTAGCCAGCGGAAGCGGGCAGATTTACGAGCCTCTTGAACGATGCGTCGAAGCAACTCTTCGGACGGATCGACGAGAACATCCTCTAAAGGACCGCATCCGAGCCCGCCGAGAAATCCGGGGTGATCCGATCGCGAAGCACCGAGGATCACATAGGCAAAAGCCCTTTCGGGATCGTCATGGTAGCACGAAATGATCTCACCGAAGGCATCGGCATACTCTTCTGGCCATTCGCCCATTCCGTTCTCATAGTACTTGGCATAGGCATCGAGCTGCCGACACATCTGGTCAGCGTCCGTCCGAGCAAGCGCCCGTTCGAGTTCGTCGCAGTAGGCATTATTGCTCACGCGTTGAACGTAACCTTACGGTTGCGCCAAGCAAGGGTCCGCTCTCTCGCCATCGGTATCGAAAGCAGAGTGTCGCCTAACCACCTACCTTCGGCCATTCACGTTTATGAGTTTGCGACTTAGCTTGCCGTTACCGGACGCGCGGGCCGCCGAACGGCAGGGGCGGTGGCGCGCGGCGGTCGCGGCGGGGCATTTGCGCCTGATACGCCTGGCCGCAGTGCGCGACGCAATAGGGGAAGCCCGGGTTTACCGTGTCGCCACAGAAGTGGAAATCGGGCTCGCCCGGATGACCCAGCGGCCATTTGCAGATGCGATCGTTGAGATCGAGCAGGCTGGTCTTGCCCGCGATTTCGGCGCTCG
>JANNZB010000267.1:0-5685 GCA_031410395.1 Novosphingobium sp. | reverse complement strand
CTGATCGATCCGGTCAGCTTTGGCCCGACCCGGTCAACCAACAATCCGTTGACGAGCCGCAGAATCGCCCCCGCCAGCGTCGGCACGGCGACCATCAGCCCCTTTTGCGCGGGATCAAGTCCGAGTTCCTTGGAAATGATCGGCGCCAAAGGTCCAAGCAGAACCCAGCACATGAAGGCGACGTCAAAATAGAGGAAAGCAGCCAGAAGCGTCGGCGAATGCCCCGACTTCCAGAACGGTTTTCCCGATTGCATGGATGGAAATTCACTGCTCATTGGTTGCGATGCCATTACTTGGCCCTCCTTGGACTTGACGTGACGAATTGGGAAACGATCCTCACGCGGGCGGGCGTGACGCCTGAGTGCATGGGCGTGCGTGTGAGGCGGATTGAACGATGCGAGATGAAGGTGCGCTGGTGGTTGCAGCGGGTTTTGCCAGCCTGATCGGCCCGCGTGAGGACAATCAGGATTTTGGCGGGGTGAACATGGGCACTGCGCTCGAAGCTGCGCGTCACGGTGTGCTCTGTGCGGTGGCTGACGGGGTGAGCGGGGGCAGGGCGGGCCGCGCCGCATCGGAGCTCGCGGTGCGCGCGCTGATCGAGGGCTTCTATGCGATGCCCGATACGCTGGGGCCGGCGCACGCGATGCAGGTGCCGCTCGCCGCCTATAACCGCTGGCTCCATGCCCAAGGGCGTGGCAATACCATGACCAACAGCGCGACCACCTTGACCGCGATGGCTCTGCGCGGGAGGCGCGCTCATCTGGTCCATGTCGGCGATAGCCGGGCCTGGCGTTTTTCCGGCGGCAGGCTGACACAGCTGACGCGTGATCACGTTCGGCCCGAGCCCGATCTCAACCACGTGCTGATCCGCGCGCTGGGCATCGAGAGCGACTTGCGGCTCGATCATGCGGTGATCGAACTGGCCGAACATGACCGGTTGCTGCTCACCAGCGATGGAGTTCATGGGCCGCTCTCTGCCGCCAAGATTGCTGCAATTCTGGGTCATCAGGACTCGGCTGAAGCCACCGCTGAAGAACTGGCCGAGGCCGCGCTGAACGCGGGCGGAAAGGACAATGCCACCGCATTGGTGATCGATATTGTTCGCCTGCCCGCACCCGATCACGATGGCATTCTCGCGGGCCTTTCCGCGTTGCCCGCGGTTGCCCCGCCGCAACCCGGATCGAGCTTCGATGGCTTCAAGATTGAGCGGGTGCTGAGCGAAGGTCGTTACGCCATCCTGCTGGTCGGCGAGGACAGCGAGGACGGCTCCAAGGTCGTGCTCAAATTCTTGCGCCCCAATGCTTTGAGCGAACGCGCGACGCGGCTGGCGTTCGCCCGCGAAATGCTGCTTGCCCAGCGGATTTCCAGCCCGTTCGTGCTCGCCGCGCACCCGGTTAGTCCTGAGCGGCAAACCGCGCTTTACTGCGTCCAGCCGCTGCTTGATGGCGAGACGATGGAGGCGCGGCTGGCGCGCGGCGTGCCGTCGCTTAAGCTGGGGGTTGAGCAGGCAATCCGGCTGACCCGCGCGGTTGCTGCATTGCACCGGCTTGAGGTGGTCCACCGCGACATCAAGCCCGAAAACGTCATGCTCACTGGCGATGGCGGGCTCAAGCTGATCGACCTTGGCGTTGCCAGATTGCCGCGCGTGGAGGATTTCCACGGAGATGAGATTCCCGGCACGCCCGGATACATGGCCCCCGAGCAGTTCGCCGGGAATGCGGGTGACGAACTGACCGATCAGTTCGCGCTCGGGGTTACGCTTTACCGCTGGTTCACCGGCAAATGGCCGTTCGGCGAGCAGGAGGCTTTCCAGCGTCCGCGCTTTGGCAAAGTCGCGCCGCCGTCTCGTCACCGCGGTGAAATTCCGAGCTGGCTCGACGACGTTATTGTCACTGCGATCCAGCCCGATCCCGATGTGCGTTTTGGCGACACCATCGAACTGCTGCGCAAGCTCGAAGGCGGCGGCGCGACCGAGATCGGGCCGCGACGCTCGGTTTCGCTGCATGATCGCGATCCGGCGCGCTTCTGGCAGCTGGTCAGCTTGGGGCTGGCGCTGGCGCTCGCCCTTTCGCTCATATTCCGCTGACCAAATATCGAACATCGAATTGCTTGCCCCGTGGAATGCGCAAACACGAAAAAGCCGCCACGACTTGGACCCCAAAAAGGACCAGACCGGGCGGCATCGTTGCCACGCAATGTTTGTGTAGTGCTGAGCGGTTTTTGGCGGGCCAACGCTGGGCCGCTTCCATTTCTGCTGCGATGCAAGCTAACCGATTCGCTGCGTCCGCGTAAAGTCTTTTTTGCAGTGCAGCAGAAAATAATTTTCAGGGCAGGCTGGAAATGTACCCGGCAAGGTCCGCCGGATCGAACACGCCGCCATCAAAAAAATGATCTTTAGTCAGTGTCATAGCCCCTTGTTGGGTGCCTACCGCGAGTGGCCCACCCAGGCTTCCTTCAACCTTTGAACTTGCCCCCGGCAGCGGCTCGCCGGTGCCAATTAGTGCACTGCGGTATATGTCTGGCCGGAAGACTCGGGCGGCCTTGGCGGCGTCTGCGGGTGCATAATCCATGCCGTCCCAGCGGACCATCTGGCTGTAGAGCCACTCGGCCTGGCTGACCCACGGGAAGTTGGCGGCCTCACGGTATTGGAACATGAAATCAGGGTAATGAACAATCGCGCCGCCGCTAGCCAGCAACATCCGGTCAGAGATCGCGCGCTCGATCAGCGTGGCGCTGCCATCGAGATATTCCGCCTTTGCCAGAATCGCAGCATTGGCGGTCCAGTTTACCGGATCAACGAAATGCTTGCCCGCCCTGCGTAGCGCGCGAATCAGCGCCTCTACTTCGCCGCGCCGTTCTTCAAGCACCGGTTCGCGCAGAGCGAGAACCTTCTCGACTCCGCGACGCCAGATCTGCGCGGTTGCCAGCACGATTTCTCCCGCGCCGCTTTCCACCGCGACGCTGTTCCACGGCTCACCGACGCAGATCGCATCGACCTCGCCGGCCTCAAGCGCATCCGCGCAAAACGGCGGGGCAACCGTGGCGATTTCGACGTCAACGTCAGGGTGAATGCCGCAAGCCGCGAGCCAATAGCGCAGCATGTAATTGTGCGCAGAATAGCGGTGCACCACGCCAAAGCGTAGCGGGTTTGCTGAGGCCTTTCGCTCCGCCGCCACCAGTGCCAGCGCCGCGCCGACTTTGGCCGGATCGCCAAGCTGGCCTTTCACGCCGACTCGCGCGGCAAGGTCTGGCCGCATGGTAATGGCGTTGCCATTGAGCCCCAAAACGAAGGGCACCGACAAAGGTTGCGCCGGTCGCCCGCGGCCCAGAGTGGTGGCAATCGCCAGCGGCGCGACCATGTGCGCGGCATCGGTGTGGCCATAAAGAAGCCGGTCGAGCACCGTCGCCCAGCTCATATCGCGCACCAGCCGCAGCGAGACACCCTCATCCTCTGCAAAGCCACGTTCACGCGCGAGAATCGGCAGGCAAGCATCGACTAGCGGCAGAAATCCAATGGCAATTTCAGAGTTCATCGTCCGCCTCCGATCAGATTGTGCGCCGTGACAATGGCGTCGGCAATATCGGCAATCCGCTTCCCCTGCTTCATCGCCGCATCGCGCATTTCCTTGTAGGCCACGGGTTCGGGAAGGCCTCTCCCGTCCATCAGCATGCGTTTGGCCTTGTCGATCACATCGCGCTCGGCGAGCTTGCCCTTGGCTGCATCAAGGTCAGATTGGAGCCGCGCAAAAGCATTGAACCGACGCACCGCCAGATCGAGCAGCGAACGGATGCGGTGCGAGGCGAAACCATCGACAACATAGGCCGAAACCCCTGCATCGACCGAAGCGGCAATCGCTTCCTCATCGCTCTCATCGACGAACATGGCGATCGGCCGGGCGAGGGCGCGGCTCACCACAAAGTATTCTTCGAGCATATCACGCGACGGATTGCCGAGGTCCATCAGCACCACATCAGGGGCAATTTCGCCAATTCGTGCCACCAGACCGCGTCGTTCGGTGATAACAAAGGTCTCACAGTCCGCCATCGAGGCGAGCCCCTCCTGAATCACCGCAGCGCGTGCGGCGCTCTCATCGACAATGGCAATGCGCATTGCTTATTGTGCACTGCAACATGGCATTTTGGCAATGGCAATTGGTGAAGCGTGTGGCAGCGAGCGAAACGGCGCCCGCAGCTCGCTATTCGACAACAGTTTTGCCAAAGCCCGCCCAGCCCATGATCGTCGTTCGAAATTGCCAAAGCACAAACAGGCAGAGCGTGATCATGCTCAAGAAGTTGAGCTTTGCCAGGTGCTGTTGCTGATCGCGCGTAAAATCGACGAGCGGCGCGGGATAGGACTGGTGCAGGGAATAAGCGCCAGCTGTGATCGCAATTAGGGAGAGCGACCATCGCGATTCCCCATGGCCAAACGCCAATGCCGCGATCAAAGCGCAGGGTATCAGGAATACTTCGACCCCCGTGCCAACCCCCAGGACGATTGCGCAGATCACCGTGTTGGCGATTCCGGCCAAAGGGAGCAGCGCTTTGCCCGCGTTGGGCGATCGCCGCGTTATAGACGGCACTGCCAGAAACAGGGGCACTGACAGCAAAACGCAGCACGAAGCGAACACCCCGGTTCCAACAAGACCCCAAACATAGAGCGGATAAAATGGCTGATTTCCGCCCACGACGAAGGCGAGCAGATTACAAGCCGCAATGCGGGAATCACCATTACCCAGCCATGCGGAAAGCGCCTTGGGCATGATCAGACTAAAGCCGGGCGGAGCAGGTAATGGCTCACGCCCCATTCTTCGCCATTGGCGTGGCCAAACAGCCCCGCCGTCGCCAGATAGAACAGCCGCCAGCGCCGCCGCCATAGCCGCGCGTCAACTCCATAAACCTCGGTCAATATCCGATCAATGGCAAGCTGATTAGCATCGAAGTTCACGAGCCAATCCTGCGCGGTGCGCTGGTAATGTCTGCCGTTCCAGCGCCACTGTTGGTCGACGGAAAAGCTGTCAGGAAATTGCATTGCGAGGCCGTGGCTGGGCATTATTCCGCCGGTAAAGAAGTGCTGGGCGATCCAGTCGGTCTTGTCGCTGCGATCAAACCGGTAGGGCTGGCTGCGGTGGGTAAAGACGTGAAGAAACAGCCGTCCATCGGGCTTGAGCCAGCCGCGCACCCGGGCAAGCAGGGCCTGCCAATTTGCCATGTGCTCGAACATTTCCACCGACACCACGCGGTCAAATTGCAGCTCGGTAGCAAATTCGTTCATGTCGGCGGTGATCACGCTCACGTTTGACAGGCCAGCAAGCTTGGCTTGCGCTTCTATATAGCCGCGCTGCGGGGCAGAATTGGAAACGGCTACGATACGCGAAGCGGGAAACCGCTGCGCCATGAACAGCGTAAGTGATCCCCAGCCGCAGCCAAGTTCCAGAATGGTTTGGCCATCGGCCAAGCAAGCGTGAATTGCGGTTTCTTCCAGCGCCAAAATCTCCGCTTGCTCGAGCGTTTCGTCGCCGGTGGTATAAAGGCACGAACTGTATTTGCGGCGCGGCCCAAGCGTTAGCGCGAAAAATTCAGGCGGCAACTCATAGTGCTGCTCGTTGGCCAGATCCGTATGTTCGGCAATCGGATGCGCCACCATGTCGCGCGCGAACTGTGCCTCTTGGTCAGGCTCTTGCGACA
>JANNZB010000266.1:0-1788 GCA_031410395.1 Novosphingobium sp. | reverse complement strand
CGACACACGCGGGTTGTATCTGAAGGTGATGCCCAACGGCGGGCGGTACTGGCGCTTCGACTACCAGTACAACGGCAAGTACAAGACGCTGGCGTTGGGCACTTACCCCGACGTGCCGCTGGCACGGGCGAGGGAGCGTCACCAGGAGGCTCGGCGGCAGCTCGCAGAGGGTATAGACCCGGGCGCCTTGAAGCAGGCCGTCAGCCGGGACTTCGAGTCGGTGGCGCGTGCATGGCTCGCCCATTGGCGCAGTGGCCGGAGCGAACGCTACGTTGGCTTCGTCATCACCCGGCTGGAGAATGATGTGTTTCCGGAGATCGGCTCCCGGCCGGCGTCCGAGATCACTGCCGTAGAATTCCGGAACGTCGCGCTGAAGATCGAGAGGCGAGGCGCCCTGGAGATGGCCCGGCGGTTACTGCAGAACTGCGGCCAGATCATGCGCTATGGCGTGGCCAATGATTTGGTGCCGCGCAACCCAGTCGCGGACGTGAAACCCGCCGATATCCTGAAACCCCGCAAGAAGCGCAACTATCCGCGCGTGACCGCCAGGGAGCTGCCCGACCTGCTGCGGGCTATCGACAGTTACGCGGGCGGCGAGCACACCCGCCTGGCCCTGCAGTTGATGGCGCTGACGTTTGTGCGGACCTCCGAGCTGATCGGCGCCCGCTGGCTAGAGTTCGACATGAAGCAATCGAGGTGGGACATTCCGGCCGAACGGATGAAGATGAAGACACCGCACACCGTCGCGCTGAGTATTCAGGCGAAGGCAATCCTGGAGCGGCTCATGGCGATTTCATTGCATCGTGAGTTCGTCTTTCCGGGCGACCTGAACCCCCACAAGTCGATGAGCAACAACACGCTGTTGTTTGCCCTGTACCGGTTGGGTTACCGGAGTCGGATGACAGGGCACGGATTCCGAGGTGTAGCCTCCACACTGCTGCACGAGCAGGGTTGGCCGCATGAGCACATCGAACTGCAGCTCGCCCATCAGGAGCGAAATGCCGTCAGCGCTTCCTACAACCATGCGCTGTATCTGGAGCCGCGTGCACGGATGATGCAGGCATGGGCGGATCATCTTGACCAGCTGCGGCAGCAGGGCGGGGTGCCCAATCCTAGAGGGTAACTTGGACATTGGCGAAGCGCACGATAGCGTGGCCTATCCGATGATCGTCCGGAGCTTCTGGGCGACATCCTTTTTGAGTTTGTCGCGCCCTTCGCCATTGTCTAGATACTTTATGAAACGCATGTGGCGAAGGTCGAACGGGATATCGTCCGAGTTCTGAACAATTGGAATGACTGGCTTTCCGAGAGTATGGGCGATGCCCGCTTCATAGAAGACGTTGGGGTTCCTCTTGCTGAAATCGCAGACGACAACTCGGGAGCGGTAAATCAGGGAGAAGACATCCTGTATGACTTCTGCCTCATTCCAGATGTCATCTGCTCGCTGGCAATGTAGGTCGCAGTCGTCACAGGCCTTCCTGATCGCAGCGCATACGCCATTAAACGGCATCTCGAAGGGCATCATGACGGAAACCAAATCTGCCTCGACTTTTCCGTTAGGCACACGAAACACGGAAGGTCGAATTTGGAGTTCGGTGATCGGCGTCGAAAGTCCGAAGCGGACCATCTTGCTATCCGCGCCAAGGCTTCGGAGTTGTTCTTCCTCAAGTAGTCCCGCTGTGAGGAGAACCTGGATCAGGTTGACATCGTTGACTGCCCAGTGCGTCCGGTTGAGCTCCCAGTCCGTAATGTCGAGTTCCGAAGTTAGCTTGGCCACTTTCGCGGCTG
>JANNZB010000265.1:0-3307 GCA_031410395.1 Novosphingobium sp. | reverse complement strand
ATCCGCGAAAAAGACATCATCATTCACCATCCCTATGAAACTTTTGAGGTGGTGGTCGATTTCCTGCGCCAAGCGGCCTCGGACCCAGAAGTAGTGGCGATTAAGCAGACGCTTTACCGTGCGGGCAAGCAATCAGCAGTGATCGCTGCGCTGATTGCCGCTGCCGAAGCGGGCAAATCGGTTACCGCAGTGGTCGAACTGAAAGCCCGGTTTGACGAGGAGCAGAATCTGCTCTGGGCAAGCCAGCTTGAACGCGCAGGGGTTCAAGTGATCTACGGCTTTGTCGAATGGAAAACCCACGCCAAGGTATCAATGGTCGTGCGGCGCGAGGATGGCGGCTACCGGACGTATTGCCATTTCGGCACCGGCAATTATCACCCGATTACCGCGCGGGTTTATACCGATCTCAGCTTCTTCACCGCCGATCCGCAAGCCGCCAGGGACGCGGTGCAGCTGTTCAATTACATCACCGGCTATGTCGAACCCAAGGATTGCACGTTCCTGTCAATCTCGCCAATCGCACTGCGCAAGTCGCTGTTCGCCTCTATCGACGCCGAGATTGACAACGCCGTGGCCGGAAAGCCAGCGGCGATCTGGGCCAAGCTGAACCAGCTGACCGACAAGGACCTGATCACCCGGCTTTATCGCGCCAGTAGCGCCGGGGTGGAAATCAGGCTGATCGTGCGCGGTATATGCTGCCTGATACCGGGCCTGCCGGGCATTTCAGACAATATCGTAGTCAAATCGATCATCGGGCGCTTTCTTGAGCACAGCCGCATATGGGCCTTTGGCTGCGGCGCGGCGCTGCCCAACCCTAAGGCCAAGGTTTACATCACCTCGGCCGATGGAATGTCGCGCAATTTTGAGCGGCGGGTGGAGGTGCTGGTGCCGATCCGCAATCCGACCGTTCACGATCAGGTGCTCGATCAGGTGATGGTCGCCAATCTGCTCGACACCGAACAATCGTGGCTGCTCGATAGCGCGGGCGACTATCGCCGGATGGAAAAGGGAGCAGAACCGTTCAACCTCCACCGTTATTTCATGACCAACCCTTCACTCTCGGGGCGCGGTGCGGCATTGGCGAGCGGCAGAAAGGTGCCCAAGCTCGCGTTACGGCGGGGAGTGCGCCAATAAGAGCTTGAGGAGAGTCCATGTCGATTGCCGCCACTGCAGCCGAGGCGGATTTCGTCCCGCGCATTGCGATCATCGACATCGGATCGAACACAGTACGGCTGGTCATCTATGCCGGGCCAGCACGCGCCCCAGCGGTGATCCTGAACGAAAAAGTGTCGGCAAAGCTGGGCGCCGGGGTGGCAGAGACCTGCAGATTGCCGGCGGCCGGAGTCCAAACTGCGCTCACCGCCTTGTGCCGCTATCACAGCCTGGTGGCTGCATCGGGCGTTACCCAGTTAGATGTCGTCGCCACCGCGGCAGTTCGCGATGCAGAGGATGGCCCGCAGTTTCTCGATCAGATTAGTGCGATCGGGTTGCACCCCCGGCTGCTCTCGGGCGAGGAGGAAGCCGAGACCAGCGCAATGGGTATCCTCGCCGCATTTCCGGGCGCGAGCGGGGTCGTTGCTGATCTCGGCGGCGGAAGTCTGGAGCTGATCGATATTGACGGGCAGAACTGCTCGCACGGGGTAAGCCTGCCGTTTGGCACCTTGCGGCTTCAAGCTTTGCGAAAGGGAGGGGTAGAGCAATTCAACCGCACGGTGACAAAGGCGCTCAAGCAAGCCGACTGGGAAGCCGAGCCCGGCACCACGCTCTATCTCGTCGGCGGTTCGCTCAGGACTTTTGCCCGCCATATTATGTCCGGGCTCAATTGGCCGATCAGCGACCCGCATGGGTTTGGTATTGATGCCTTGGAGGCGGTTAAATTGGCCGACCTGCTCGCGGCCAAGGCACCTGAGCAGATTCAGAAGGCGGCAGGACTTTCCGGATCGCGTCTGGGGAGCCTTCCCGATGCTGCGGCGCTTTTGTCAATCTTGATTACCAGCATCAAACCCGACCGGATTGTGTTCTCATCATGGGGTCTACGTGAAGGGCTGCTTTATCAGGCTCTTGACGGGGCCACGGGCGCGCTGGATCCTTTTGACGCCGGTCTAGGTGCTTTTGTGAGCCTTTATGGGATCGCGCCTGATCAGGTGCAGAATGTCGCCGACTGGGCAGCGCCAATCGCGGTTGGAAAAGCAAAGCCCAGCCGCGAACGCATCCGCCGTGGTGCAATAGCTCTGGCGCTAGCCGCCGCGCGAATCGAGCCGAACCTGCGGGCTTCCCACGCCGTTGACTGGGCGCTCGGCAAGAGGTTCATCGGCATCCGGCCCAAAGACCGGATTATGCTGGCGGCGGCGATGCTGGCCAATTCCGGCAAGCTCAACGTGCCCGAATCTTGGCGAACGATTGCGTCACCCGATAACTTGCGCGAGGCGCAAGGGTGGGGTCTGACAATGCGCCTAAGCCGCCGCTTCTGCGGCAATTTCCCCGCCGCGCTCGATCTAAGCGCGCTTCTGCTCGAGGGCGAAATGCTCATTTTGCGGGTCGATCCATCATGTTCCGCACTCATCACTGACAGCGTCCAGCGCCGTCTGAAGCAGCTGGCAGATCTGCTCGCGATGGGCTCCGCCGTCAGGATCGCTCCGACAATTCCTTGACATCGGCCCAGCCACTGCTACTGGCCCGCCTCGACCAGTGATCCCACAAGGAGATCTGGTCATCCGTCCGAGACAGTTGCTGAGGTTACCCTCTTAATTCGCAACCTAGACGGGGAAATGAGATTTTCCGGTCCCCCGCTCTTTGAAGCGCGGTTCCTCTCCTGTGTGGTCCCAATTGGGGCCAACAGCTCCTTCCCCCCTCAACGGACTCGCCCCAGGTGCTATCCAAGCGCCCGGGACAACGTAGCCGGTCGCTTTAGGGTTCACCCTTTGCGGCCATAGTGAAGGAGTTAGGCATGGATCGTTCGCAGAAATCCGATTCGGTCGCATCCCTCAACGCGGCATTCAACGAGGCAGGCGTGGTGGTAGTCACCCGCAACCTCGGCATGACGGTGGCTCAGTCCACCGTCCTGCGCACGAAGATCCGTGATGCGGGCGCGACTTATAAGGTTGCGAAGAACCGTCTTGCCAAGCTTGCCATCAAGGACACGAACTATGCGGGGCTAGAGGTTTACCTCAACGGCCCAACCGCACTTGCTTCATCGGCCGACCCGGTCGCTGCAGCAAAGGCAATTGTAGAGTTCGCCAAGACCAACGATAAATTGGAAATCGTTGGTGGTTCGATGGGTACGCAGGTTCTCACCCCCGAAGGTATC
>JANNZB010000264.1:0-2293 GCA_031410395.1 Novosphingobium sp. | reverse complement strand
GGCAGATCGGCCTGATGCAGACGATGGCCGCCGAATATGGACCCAAGGGCATTCGCAGCAATTACATCGCGCCAACCGTGGTCAAAACCGGGATGACCGCCGATTTCTGGGACCTCGATTTCTTCCGCCGCACTAATCATGAGCTGACCCCGTTGCAGCGCGAGTGCTCGGCGGAAGACGTCGCCAACATGGTCGCCTTCCTCGCCTCAGACGGCGCGGGCATGGTCAACGGGCAAACCATCGCGGTGGACGGCGGAGTTTCCACCACCCGCTACCTCGCGCCCGAAGCCATCGCCCGCTAAACCTCGGGCAAATCTGCGGGAATCCAGTTCGGCTGCCGTTTCTCCATAAACGCGGTCATCCCCTCGCGCACTTCGGTGCCATAGGCGAGGCTGGCGAACATCGTTTCGAAGTCAATCGGCGCATATTGCTGGTTCATCATGCGTTTGACGTGGGCGCGGGCTTCGGGCGCGGTTTGCAGCACCTGAACCGCTGCTTTCAGCGCCTCAGCACGCAAGTCCTCATGCGGCACCACCCGGCTGATCATGCCGATCCGCAGCGCTTCTGCCGCATCGATGGTCCGCGCCGAAAGCAGCAGATCGCGCGCCTGCGCCATGCCGACATGGGCGGGCAAAATCGACGCATAGGTGGCATCGACGATCCCGCGCAGCAGCTCGGGCACGCGGAAGGTCGCCCGCTCGCTCACCACGGCAATATCGCTCAGCATCGCGATCAACAACGCGCCCGCCTGACATATCCCGTTCACCGCACAGATCACCGGCGCGTTGGATTCGCGGATCGCCACGAACGGCAGGCACTCATAGGTCAACCCGGCAGGCACTTTCTCGTCGCCCGGCTCATAACGACCGCCAAGATCACCGCCCGGAGCGAACACGTCGCCAGTCCCGGTGAGAATCAGCGCGCGCAGATCATTGTTCTTGTCATTGACCAGTCGCACCGCGCGCTTGATGCCGAAATACATCGCTGGGGTGAAGGCATTGCGCGCCTTGGGCCGGTCGATCCGGCACCACAGGATCGGCCCCTCGCGCTCAAGGATCAGGCATTCTGCCCCGACATTCAGATCGACATCCATATTCCGGCGCTCCTGCAACACGTTTCGCACTTCCTGCGGCACGACAAGGCGCGCGGCAATGCTAGGCTGGCACGAAGGCGATTCGTATCGCCTCCACGGTTGAGAGGAAAGCCCATGAAGATTTGCCGGTTTACGCGCCTCGGCGATGCCACACCGCGCCTTGGCATGGTGAGCGATGCCGGTGTCCACGATGTCACCGCAGTATCGGATGCGTTGCCAAACCTGCGCTGGCCGCTGCCGCCGGGGGACCAGCTTATCGCCAATCTGCAAATCCTGCGCGGCCCCATCGAAGCGCTCGCCGCCAACGCTCCGGCAATCCCGCTCGCGCGGGTCTCGCTACTCTCCCCCGTCGCCAATCCGGGCAAGTTCGTTTGCGGCGCGGGCAACTGGAAACACCTCGGCGCGCCCTTCGGCATGATGGGCTTCATGGGCAAGGCGGCCTCGGCCAACTGCGGCGCGGGCGAGGGCGTTGAACTGCGCTGGCCCGACCGCGCGACGGTCTACGAGCCCGAACTCGCGGTGATAATCGGCAAGCAATGCAGCAACGTGGCCGAGGCCGATGCGCTGGACTACGTCGCCGGATATGCCTGCGCGCTCGACATGACGCTCAAGCCCGAGCGCGAGGACTGGGCCTTCTGCAAATCGTTCGACAGCTACGGCGTGATCGGCCCGTGGATGGTCACCGCCGACGAAATCGCTGACCCCAGCGCACTCAGCTACACATTCCACGTCAACGGCGAACTGCGCGGCACACGCAGCTTCGCAGACCTCACCGGCAGCCCCGCCCAAATGATCGCATTCGCCTCCACCGCCATGACGCTCTACCCGGGAGACCTCGTGCTGTCCGGCGCAGCAGACGTCGCCCCGGTGGCGTCGGGTGACCGGATGGTGCTGGAGATTGCGGGGATCGGCACGATGGAAACTGCGGTGCGGGTGTCGGACCGGGCACGCGTGCTCGGGTGAGGAATTGATCTGATCCCCTTCCAAGATACTCCCCCACTGGGGCAGGGCTATCGCATATGGTAAAACCTCTTCCCTCCACGTCACCCGGGACTTGTTTCAGGGTCCATTTTTCCCGAAACTCAGTTTGTCAAAAGATGCGCAACGGTGCCGTTTCGCACCCTTTGAGTACCTGAGTGTGAGGCTTGATGGATCCTGAAACAAGTTCAGGATGACGAGAATTGGGGTCGTGGAAACACA
>JANNZB010000263.1:0-7989 GCA_031410395.1 Novosphingobium sp. | reverse complement strand
GACGGCGACAAGGCGATGATCCTTCCTGCGGTGCAAAAGCTGATCGGCTTGGGCTTTTCAGTGATCGCCACCGGCGGCACTCAACGGTATCTGGCAGAAGCGGGGCTTCCTGTGGCTAACGTGAACAAGGTGGCGGAGGGCCGACCGCACATTGTTGACCGGATCGTCGATGGCGATGTTGCGCTAATTTTCAACACCACCGAGGGCTGGCAGAGCCTCAAGGATTCGAAATCAATCCGGTTGGCGGCGCTCAAATCGAAGGTTCCCTATTTTACTACAGGGGCTGCATCGGTGGCGGCGGCGCAGGCAATTGAGGCTTTGCGCGGCGCGCAGCTTGAAGTCCGCTCGTTGCAGGACTATTATAAGTAATCCTTCGCGGCGCCCCCACTATCGGGACTGACCTGCCTGTTCCGGCTACAAGGAACGGGGCAGGGTACTAGTTCCGGGGCAAAGCGGTTAACAGGGGCGAAAGGGAATAGAATGGCGTCTGTCGAAAAGCTGCCGATGCTGGCCGAGGGCTATGAAAGGCTCATCGCCGAGCTGAAGGCGCTGCGTGTTGAGCGGCCGTTAATCGTCGATGCGATTGAGGAAGCACGCGCACATGGGGATCTTTCGGAGAACGCTGAGTACCACGCGGCCAAAGAACGCCAGGGTCAGGTGGAAATGTCGGTTTCTGATCTTGAGGATAAGGTAAGCCGCGCGCAGATCGTTGATCCAACGTCGCTTTCTGGTGACAGGATCATCTTTGGCGCGACCGTTACCCTGATGGACGAAAACGACAAGCAGGTTCGATACCAGATTGTCGGCCCCTATGAGGCTGACGCCCGGGTGGGCCGTATCAGCTATGCTTCGCCACTGGGCAAGGCACTGATCAGCCGCAAGGTTGAAGACGAGATCGAAGTCACCGTGCCATCGGGTGACAAGTTCTATGTCGTCGAGAAGATCGAGTTCATCTAAGCAGCATCGGGCTGAAGAAGCCGGTGCAGGTGGACGACCACATAACGCATCGCTGCATCATCAACAGTGCGCTGCGCGCGCCCGCGCCAGGCTTCTTCGGCATCGGCGTAGGAACCATAAACCCCGACGATGTCGAGCTTGCTCAGGTCAGTGAATTCAAGCGTCTGCGGGTCGGCAACGTGTCCGCCCATCACTAGATGTAGTTTCTGCATGAATGAATGCCTCGGGCTCTTGGCTAAGACCGCGCGCATAGCGACGTTACCGGCAGTCGCCAAGCGTCAACGGCTCAGATTTGTGACAATCTTGATAGCTTCCTGCACAATTGTGATCGCCAATTCGCGACCGCGGCGCGCGGACGCGCTGGCTGCGGTGGTCGCCGCGCGGCTATAACCGCCTGCGCTTTCCCCAAGCTCGCCTAATTTTTCTCGGCCATCGCGAGACACCTCAGATGCGCCATCAATTACTTTGCGGCCGTACGTGCTGCCGAGTTCACCGGCTACCGTGGCTAATGCGTGAACGCTGCGCGTGATTCGCCGGCCGAGACTCCGCGGAATCAGTGCGCCTGCTATCAAGCCAACCGCCAACCCGCCAACCAGCAGCGCAATCGGATAATCACTGCCAAGTTCTTTATAAGACTCGGGAGGTTCGCCTTCGGGCAGCTTTGCGGGCGTGAGATTGGTCAGGTCCGAAATCCCGGGCTCGCTCTGTTCGTCTATTTTACTCACCGTAAAACTCCTGATCACCATGCTTTTAGTCAATGCGCGCCTTCAGGCTTTGCCATGCGCCGGGCAGTCTATGCCAAACCTTGACGGCCTGCTCGCCAAGAGGCTTGCGTGCAAACCAGATTGCGAGAGCGCCGACGGTCCCGGCAATAACGCCCTTGTTTTCAAGCGCGATTTCGGCGGCTCCTTTAGCGGCGGATTTCGCCGTGTCGGCTGCTTCTTCCAACACGCGCCTGCCGATACCTTTGTCAGACAGTTCGCCGCGCAACCGTTCATAGCTGCCCGTTACCGAGGACAGGGCTGCATCCCGATCTGCTCGGGCCGTAGCAACAGGATCAGCACCGTCGCTCACTTTGCCTGCCCATCAATGAACACACGCTGCATTGTCCGCCTCCATAATGAGCGAACCATAAAAACCGGGGTCAGGCCTGCGAAGATCAAGCCCCCCACAACAATTGCTGTCGCCCACCAAGGTCCAACCAGTGACGACAGGCCTATCAGCAGGCCGGCGACCAGCGCTACCAGTGCGAAAACCAGCACAACAAATCCGATCACCACCAGAATAGCGACTCTTCGGATGGTCTGCCCGAGAGCTACCGCGCGCACCTTTTGGAAAGCAAATTCGCTTTGAGCATAGTTGCGTGCTTCATCGCCGAGCTGCTGGAGCTCGGCGATCAGCGGTTTTTCGTGCTCTGGCGTAACGTCCAGGGCTTCCTCCTGCAAAGCCGAATTTGGCGCGGGGGTCAGTCTTCGCTCTTGCTGTTGCCCTTGAACAGGCGTGCCAGAAAGAACCCTGCTACTGCTGCAATTCCGACCGCCAGGCCAGGACTTTTCTGGACAAATTCTTTGGCATCATTGCCAAGTTCACCCAGATCCTTTGCATCAAGCTTGGCAGCGCCTTCCTGCATTGAGCGCGCGGCGGTGCGAGCATAGTCGCCGTATTTTGCTCCGAGCTTGTCGTCGATCGTTGGCGCGGTGTCGGCTACGATCTGGCCAAGGCCTGATAGGGCATCGCTGGCCTTAGATTTGCCATCGCGGGCAAGCTCAGCTGCCTTTTCCTTGGCTTGCGTGCCATAGACCTTGGTGTCGCTGATAAACGTTTCACCTTGCTCCATTGCGCGAGTGCGATATGCGTCGGCCTTGTCCTGCGCCTGTCCGGCTATTGCCTTTGCCTTTCCCTGCGCGGTCGACGCAAGGATCTGGGCACCAGCGCGTGCTTCATCAAGCGCTTTGGCAAATTTTGCCTTCGCTTGCGCAGGCGCGGCGACGGGCATTGCTGCCGGTTTCGTGGGGGTTGATTTCGGTTTCGCCGCAGTCTTGGGCGCTGCTGGCTTGGAAGAGGGGGTCTTGGCCATTGAAACGCTTTCCCTTGCCCCGGAATGGGGATGTGCATGCTTAGATGGTTTCTTATAACGCGCAATCAAGATGCCGGTTCCCACAAGGCAAATCAAACTGCGACACCTTGCCTGACTCTCCGCCCCTGCTAAGGGAGGCCCCATCTGAATACAGCGCCTTTGTCCGCAAGGAGATTAATCGCCCATGACTGCCATCATCGATATCCACGGTCGCGAAATTCTTGATAGCCGGGGCAACCCGACCGTCGAAGTTGATGTGCTGCTCGAAGACGGTTCGTTTGGCCGCGCCGCTGTGCCATCGGGCGCATCTACAGGCGCGCATGAAGCAATGGAACTGCGTGACGGGGACAAGGCGCGTTATATGGGCAAGGGCGTGCTCAAAGCGGTCGATGCGGTAAACAGCGAGATCACCGATGCCCTGCTGGGCCTCGATGCCGAAGATCAGCGCGAAATTGATATGGCGATGATCGCGCTCGACGGCACCGACAACAAGGCGCGGCTCGGCGCCAATGCCATTCTCGGCACAAGCCTTGCCGTGGCCAAAGCAGCTGCGGACGCGCGCGGGCTGCCTCTCTATGCCTATGTAGGCGGCGTTTCGGCGCACGTGCTGCCGGTGCCGATGATGAACATCATTAACGGCGGCGAACATGCCGACAATCCCATTGATTTTCAGGAATTCATGATCGTCCCAGTCGGCGCAGGCTCGATTTCCGAGGCGGTGCGGTGGGGTTCGGAGATTTTCCACACGCTCAAAAAGGGCTTGCACGAAAAGGGCTTGGCGACAGCCGTGGGCGATGAGGGTGGCTTTGCCCCGAACCTCGCAAGCACCCGCGATGCGCTCGATTTCATCATGGCGTCGATTGAAAAGGCAGGTTTCAAAGCCGGAACCGAAGTTCAACTTGCGCTTGATTGCGCCGCGACCGAATTTTTCAGGAACGGCAAATACGAAATCAGCGGCGAGGGGCTCTCGCTCAGCCCGGTTCAGATGGCTGATTACCTTGCTGATCTCACTACCTCCTATCCGATTATTTCCAACGAGGATGGCATGGGCGAGGATGATTTTGAGGGCTGGAAGGCGATTACCGACAAAATCGGAAGCAAGGTGCAGCTGGTCGGCGATGATCTGTTCGTCACCAACCCCAAGCGCCTGACAATGGGCATCGGCATGGGCCTCGCCAATGCGCTACTGGTAAAGGTCAACCAGATCGGATCGCTGTCTGAAACGCTTGACGCGGTTTCGATTGCCCACCGCAACGGTTATACCGCCCTGATGTCACACCGTTCGGGCGAAACCGAGGATGCGACCATTGCTGACCTGGCAGTTGCCACCAACTGCGGCCAGATCAAAACCGGCAGTCTCGCCCGGTCTGACCGGCTGGCGAAATACAATCAGTTGATTCGGATTGAAGAACAGCTGGGATCGTCGGCAGTCTATGCCGGCTCAGGGGCGTTCGGGCGAATTTCGCTCTGATCTGACCTATTTTCCGAGCATGAAGGGCGCTGAGGGCGCAGAGCCGTTAGTTCCATTTCGGTGGATAGTTTGAAGTTCGGCCCGGCTAGCTCGCGTGATTCGGATGAAGTATTCGGCGACCTGTTGGTCTGCCTCAGGCGAAAGCCGCACGAATATTCGACGCGCATCCCTGCCATCGGCCTCTCGAATAATCAGTCCGCGTCCTTCAAGCACGGCGAGCCATCGAAGAGCTGTGGTGGTTGGCACCGCGGCCCCAATACAGGCGCTGGTTACAGGCACCTTTTTGCCTTCGCGCGCCGCAATGAACAGATCGAGCAGGAGATCCCAAGCTGGTTCGCCAAACAGCGCTTCATCATCGAAGAACTGGCCGCGAAGTCGCCGGTTTCGGTAAGCATCGCGCGCGAGCAGGGCCATCCGGCTATCAAGTGCTTCTGGCGCGTAATCGCCCTTTTCATCGAGCTGTGCGGCCAGTGCAAGCATATCATCGGCCATTGCGGCAAGCTGGCGCGCGCGGGCGCGGATCGACAGGACAAGCTTATCGCCCCCATCTTCCACAGCATGCGCACGATTGCCATTGGCCACGGCCACCAGTATTTTCCCCTACTAGCGCACCAGTCTTCACGGTCCGCGTCCGAACATTGGTTAACAGCAAGAATGGGAAGGCACGTTCTGGGATTGATCGGTTTTCGAGGGAATTAGTGTCGAATCCGAGTGTTACCGCCAAGGATCACTCCGTAATGGAGATATTTGCCGCGGCGATTTTTCCCACACGTGTCTGCCAAGCGCGGGTGCAGTTCGACGAATGGCGCTGGCAGCCGTTCAGGTCAGCTTATATAAGCGCGGCTTAGACGCACCAGGTTTTTACCGGAAAATCGTTAGGAAAAAATATGACGACACGCTTTGCCGCCAGCCTGTTCTTCAGCACCGCCACCCTCTCGCTCACCCTTTCAGCCTGCAGCATGGGCGGTCAAGACAAGGTAGCTCAGGCCGCCGGAAGCGCACTGGGCATCGATACAACAGCGCTCGACAAAACGGTCAAGCCGGGGGACGATTTCAACCTCTATGCCAACAACAGCTGGGTCAAACGCACCGAGATTCCTGACGACCGCTCCAGCATGGGTGGCTTCACGGCTGCTGACATATTAACCGAAAAGCAGCTGAGCGACCTGATCAGCGACGTCACCAAGGGTGATCCTTCTCCGGACAGCGATTCAGGCCGGGTGAAGGCGCTGTATGCCTCGTTCCTTGATACCAAGGCGATTGATGCGGCGGGTATGAGGCCGATGAAGGCTGATCTTGACCGCTTTGCAGCAATCACCGACGTGAATTCGCTGTCTAAGGTGCTCGGCGAACAACTTCGCGCCGATGTAGATCCATTCAACAGCACCAACTTCAATACGGAAAATCTGTTCGGCCTGTTTGTAACCCAGGCGCTCTCCGGATCGGCGGTAATGCCGTACCTGCTGCAAGGTGGTCTCGGCATGCCTGAGCGTGAGTATTACCTGTCATCTGACGCCAAGATGGTGGGAGTCCGGACAAAGTATCGCGCCTTTATCGCCCAGTTGCTTACCGATGCCGGGATTGTTGATGCTGATGCCAAGGCCCAAAGGATATTCGATCTCGAAACAAAGATCGCGCAAGCGCACGACACCCGCGAGAAAAGCGAAAGCATGCGCGCCTCGTCAACCGAATGGACGCGCGGCGAGATGGAAAAGCGTGCGCCGGGAATTGATTGGGCAGCGTTTCTGGGCGGGGCGCAACTTGGCAAGCAGGAGCAATTCGCCGCCTATCACGCAGATGCGATCACCCGGCTTTCCGCATTGGTTGCCAGCCAGCCAATTGGCGCGTGGAAAGATTGGCTGGCATTCCATCAGATCAATTCACACGCCGATGTGCTGCCGTCGAAGATCGACGCTGATCGCTTCGCTTTCTATGGCACCACACTGCAAGGTACGAAGTCGCAGCGCCCGCGCGAAAAGCGGGCGATCCGAGCCGTAAACGCGTGGCTCGGCGATGCGCTGGGCAAGCTCTACGTTGAACGATACTTCCCGGCCTCGTCAAAGAACGAAATCCAGGGGATGGTCAACAACATCAAGGACGCCTTCGCCACCCGGGTTCAGACGATCACCTGGATGGCCCCTTCCACGCGCAAGGAAGCTATCGAAAAGGTGCGGAATATTGATGTCGGTATCGGTTATCCCGACAAATGGAAGGACTACAGCGGCTACACTCTCAAGCCTGATACCGCCTATGCCAATGCGATCGGCGGCGAACAGACGCGCTTTGCCCAGCAGATTGCCAAGATTGGCAAACCGCTTGATCGGCGTGAGTGGTGGATGAATTCGCAGCTGGTCAACGCGGTGAACCTCCCGGTGCAGAATGCCCTGAACTTCCCCGCTGCAATCCTGCAACGGCCGTTCTTCGATCCAAAGGCCGATGCTGCCTATAACTATGGTGCAATCGGATCGGTGATCGGCCACGAGATCAGCCACAGCTTCGATAACAACGGTGCCGATTTTGACTCCAGCGGCAAGCTGCGGAACTGGTGGACGCCTGCCGATCAATCCCATTTCCGCACGGCGGGGAAGGCGCTCGCCACGCAGTTCAGTGCCTATGAACCATTCCCCGGGCTGCACGTTAACGGCGAGCTGACGCTGGGTGAGAACATCGCTGACGTTGCAGGCCTTGCCGCAGCGCTAGATGCCTATCACGCTTCGCTCAAGGGCAAGCAGGCTCCTGTCATCGCAGGCTACACTGGCGATCAGCGGTTCTTTATCTCTTACGCGCAGTCGAGGGCGAACAAGATGCGCGAAGAGGCCCTGCGCGGGCGGATCGCCACCGATGGCCACGCGCCCGGAATGTACCGTGCGCTAACCGTGCGCAATCTCGATGCATGGTACCGAGCGTTTGACGTTCAACCGGGCGACAAGCTTTATCTGCCCTCAGAAAAGCGCGTGAAGGTATGGTAGTGCGCTTAGCAGTCAAT
The DNA here is from genome assembly GCA_031410395.1 of Novosphingobium sp. GTDB lineage: Bacteria > Pseudomonadota > Alphaproteobacteria > Sphingomonadales > Sphingomonadaceae > Novosphingobium. The sequence goes on along the minus strand of JANNZB010000263.1, from coordinate 498 downwards.
GCTGACAGCGTTGAGCCGGGCAGTCTGATCGTCACTAAGCGAAAGCTTGGTCGCGGCAATGAGTTCGTCCACCTGTCCACGTGAAGTGGCGCTGGCAAGCGGGGCCCAAATGGCCGGACGTGCGGCAATCCAGGCGAGGGCGATCTGGCCCATCGTCGCGCCGCATTCGTCTGCGATGGCCTTAACCACAGGCAATGCTGCCCAACCCAGCGGATTGGCGAATCTTTGGGCGCTGCCGCCGCGGATGCCGACGAAATCATCATCGCCAGCATACTTTCCGGTGAGAAAGCCAGAAGCGAGGCTGTAATAAGGCACAACTTCGAGCCCGTCGCGCAGAGCCAAAGCCTCCAGATCAGCGGGATACTCATTGCGCCAAACCAGATTATAGCCTGGCTGGATAACCGTGAACGGTACCAGCTCGCGGGCGGTGGCATCCGCATTCATCGCTGACAATCGCGCTGTAGATATGTTTGAAGCACCCAGCACGCGAACTTTACC
>JANNZB010000262.1:0-3216 GCA_031410395.1 Novosphingobium sp. | reverse complement strand
CGTGTAGGATCGGAACTGGGGGTAGCCATCACGTGTCGATCAATCCCACAAGTGCGTGGGCAACACCGCCCGGCCCCGCATTTAGTCGCGTGGCCGTATCAGAGACACTACAGCCGGGATAGTCCGAGCAAATCGCTCGTGGCAATCCCGGCCAAAATATTCAATCGATCACAGTCACCATGTGCGGCAGCTTGGCAATCGCGCCGCGCACTTCCGGGGTGTCCTGACGTTCAACGACGCGGTGCATCTTGCCGAGGCCGAGACCGATCAGAATCTTCTTCTGATGGGCTGGGCGGCGGATCGGCGAGCCGGTCTGCTTGATCTTGATAGTTGCCATGATGATTACTCCGTAATCGCGTCAGCGGCGGCTTCCGCCTCCGCAACATTAACGCCGCCACGGCCAAGCAGATCTGCAACCTTTTTGCCGCGGCGCTGCGCAACAGATTTGGGCGAGGTCTGATCGGTTAGCGCGTCAAAGGTGGCGCGGATCATGTTATAGGGGTTCGATGAGCCGACCGACTTGGTCACCACATCGGCAACGCCAAGGCTTTCAAACACGGCGCGCATCGGGCCACCGGCGATGATGCCGGTACCAGCCGGTGCCGAACGCAGGTTGACCTTGCCGGCGCCGAAACGGCCCTTGCCGTCATGGTGCAGCGTGCGGCCTTCCTTAAGTGGAACGCGAACCATCGCCTTCTTGGCAGAAGCCGTTGCCTTGGTGATCGCCTCGGGCACTTCACGCGCCTTGCCGTGGCCAAAGCCAACGCGGCCCTTGCCATCGCCAACGACGACCAGTGCCGCAAAGCCGAAGCGCTTGCCGCCCTTAACCGTCTTGGAAACGCGGTTGATGTGGACCAGCTTTTCAATCAGCTCTTCGCCGCCATCATCGTCACCGCCGCGTCCGCGACCGCGATCATCACGGCGAGGGCCACGGCCATCACGATTGCCGCCGCCACGATCATTGCCGCCACGACCGCGCCGTCCGCGCGCGCCATCACGATCAACTTCGGGGGCTGCAACAGCAGCATCTGCCTGTGCGACTTGGGCTTCCATGTTTGTTTCGTCAGCCATAATCAGAACTCCAGCCCGCCTTCACGCGCAGCATCAGCCAGCGCCTTGACGCGGCCATGAAACAGGAAACCGCCGCGATCGAACACGACAGTGGTGATGCCAGCCTTCTTGGCGGCTGCGGCAAGATCCTTGCCAACCTGGGCTGCGGCATCGACGGTCGCGCCAATAGCCTTGCTGCCCTTGGTCAGTGAACTCGCTGCGGCAACGGTCTTGCCAGCCGTATCGTCGATGATCTGGGCGTAGATGTGACGCCCCGAACGGTGCACGGAAAGCCGCGGACGGCCACCCGAGCGCGCCTTGAGCGCGGTGCGGACACGCCGACGACGGCGATCGAAGAGAGAGATCTTTGCCATTACTTCTTTTTCCCTTCCTTGCGGAAGATGTACTCACCGCGGTACCGGATACCCTTGCCCTTATAAGGCTCAGGCTTGCGCCAGCGGCGAATTTCGGCAGCAACCTGGCCGACCTTCTGCTTGTCGATCCCCGAAATTTCGATCGTCGTGTTATCGGGGGTCTTGATTTCGATGCCTTCCGGGATCGCGAAATCAACATCGTGGCTGTAACCGAGTTGCAGCTTCAGGTTCTTGCCCTGAGCATTGGCACGGTAACCCACGCCGGTGATATCGAGGATCTTGACGTAACCTTCGGTCACGCCCGTCATCAGGTTATCAACCAGCGTGCGCTGCATGCCCCAAAAGGCGCGTGCCTGCTTGGTATCATTGGCTGGCTTCACCGCGATGGAGCCTTCGCCAACAACATAGCTGATTTCATCGCGCATGTTCAGCGTCAGGGTGCCCTTCGGCCCTTTGACGGTGAGCACGCCATTCGCGATGTCGGCGCTGACGCCGCTCGGAATAGCTACCGGACGTTTGCCAATGCGGCTCATCAGAACACCTCCGCGAGCACTTCGCCGCCGACGTTGGCCGCGCGTGCTTCGGCATCCGAGAGCACGCCCTTTGGCGTCGAGACGATGGAGATACCCAGGCCGTTGCGGATCACCGGGAGTTCTTTGCTTCCCGAATAGACGCGGCGGCCAGGCTTTGAAACGCGGGCAACGTGCTTGATCGCAGGCTCGCCCTCAAAATACTTTAGTTCAACGCGCAGCTGCGGGTGGGCGCCAGTGGCGTCCTCCGAATAGCCACGGATATAGCCTTCGCGCTGAAGCACTTCGAGCACGCGGGCGCGCAGCTTCGACGCCGGCGAGAGGACGGAGTCCTTCTTCGCACGCTGGCCGTTGCGGATGCGGGTGAGCAGGTCACCCAGTGGATCGGTCAATGCCATCGCTCTATCCTTACCAGCTCGACTTGGTCACACCGGGGATCAGGCCCTTGTTGGCCTTGTCCCGCAGTTCGATGCGGCACAGGCCGAACTTGCGATAATAGGCGCGCGGGCGCCCGGTGGTTGCACAACGATTGCGCACCCGCGTGGGGTTCGCATTGCGCGGAAGTTCGGCCATCTTCAGACGCGCCATCAGGCGTTCGCCCTCATCGAGCGACTTGTCGTCGGCCATTGCCTTCAGCGCAGCAAATTTCGCTGCAAACTTAACAACGAGCTTCTTACGCCGCTCGTTCTTGTTAACGGAACTCAGTTTCGCCATGGACTTAAGCTCTCTTCTTCAAAACAGTGTTACGCGGCCTGCTGCTCATCAGCAGCCTCCAGCGGGAAAGGGAAACCGAACAGGCGGAGCAGCTCGCGCGCTTCGTCGTCGGTATTGGCTGTGGTAGTGACGATGATATCCATGCCCCGCACCTTTTCGATCTGGTCATAGCTGATCTCTGGAAAGATGATCTGCTCCTTCAGGCCCATTGCATAGTTGCCGCGTCCGTCGAACGACTTGGGGTTAAGGCCCCTGAAGTCCCGGATGCGCGGCATGGCAACGGTGATCAGCCGGTCAAGGAATTCGAACATGCGCTCGCGCCGCAGGGTAACCTTGCAACCGATCGCCATACCTTCGCGCAGCTTGAACTGGGCGATTGACTTCTTGGCCTTGGTGACAACGGGCTTCTGGCCAGAGATCTTTTCCATTTCGTCAGCCGCAATCTGGACCTTCTTCTTGTCCTGACTGGCTTCGCCAACGCCCATGTTGATCGTGATCTTCTCGATCTTGGGCACTTCCATGTGGTTCTTGTAGCCGAACTTCTCGGT
>JANNZB010000261.1:0-9152 GCA_031410395.1 Novosphingobium sp. | reverse complement strand
AACCGTTTCCGGCCGCGCGCCGATTTTGGCATGACGGGTGCTGGTGTAGTGGTGCGGATACCGTTTTTTGAAACGCTCACCCGGATCGACAAGCGAATGCTCACGGTAACCATGGAGCGCCAGCAGGTGCTTTCGACCGATCAGCAGCCGCTCGAAGTCGATGCCTATGCGCTGTTCCGCATCATTGACCCCGTGCGGATGGTGAAATCGGCGGGGACTACCGAGCGGGTGACCGAGCAGCTCCAGCCGATCTTTTCGTCACAGCTGCGCCAGGAATTGGGCAAGCGCTCGTTCCAGTCGCTGCTCACCGCCGAACGCGGACAGGCCATGCGCAATATCCGTGACGGCATTGACCGCGAGGCGCGCCAATATGGCGCGCAGGTTATCGACGTGCGGATCAAGCGCGCCGACCTTCCGCAAGGCACGCCATTGGAAAGCGCCTTTGCCCGCATGACCAATTCGAAAGAGCAGGACGCGGCAACGATCATCGCCCAAGGCGAGCGCGATGCCCAGATCATCCGCGCTGAGGCTCAGGCAACATCTGCCAAGATCTATGCCGACAGTTTTGGCAAGGACCCCCAGTTCTATGACTTCTGGCGGGCGATGCGCAGTTATGACGCGACTTTCGCCAATCCCAAAAACCCGGGCAAGAGCTCGATCATCCTCTCACCCGATAGCGATTACCTTCGCCAGTTCCGTGGTAAATGAAGTTCGGCTGCTCGTGACAATTGCGGTTAGTTGGAAGGCATTCAAACTGCGTTCATCGAAAACCGGGTGAATCGGCAGCGGGGCCAGATATGAAACGATTTGAAGGATAACAAAGGACGTGAAACCCGTGCGATATGCTTATGGAGTTACCTCGGCACTGCTGCTTGGCGGCGCCGCCCTTTCGCTTGTCACCGGCATTCCTGCTGGCGCGCAGGTAGCCCAGAACGATCAGTCCCGGATGGGTGCCGTTGTGCCACGCGCTGGTGCCCCAGCCAGTTTTGCTGATCTTACCGCGCAGTTGCAGCCCGCCGTCGTCGGCATCGCCACGCGCCAGAAGGTCAAGGTCGGCGGCGCAAATCCTTTTGCCGGAACGCCGTTTGAAGGTCTGGTTCCCAATACCCCGCCGCAAACGCGTGAAGCAGGCGCGCTGGGATCAGGTTTCATCGTCTCCGCCGATGGCTATGTGGTGACCAACAACCACGTGATCACGATGGATAACACCGGGCTGGCCGATTCGGTCACCGTGAAGTTGTCCGATGGCAACGAATACAAGGCGCGAATCATTGGCCGCGATCAGGCCTCGGACCTCGCCGTACTCAAGATTGATCGCGCCCAGCCATTTCCCTTCGTCAAGTTCGGCCAGTCATCGAAAGTGCGCGCCGGCGATTGGGTAATCGCCATCGGCAATCCGTTCGGGCTTGGCGGCACGGTGACAGCGGGGATCATCTCGTCGGTTTACCGCAATACCGGATCGGGCGCTTACGATCACTACATTCAATCCGATGCCTCGATCAATCAAGGCAATTCCGGCGGGCCGATGTTTGACATGAACGGCAACGTAATCGGCATCAACAACTGGATCATCGCACCTTCGGGCGGAAATATCGGCATCGGTTTCGCCATTCCTTCAGACGCGGCCAACCCGATTGTCACCAAGCTGATGTCTGGCAAAGTGATCGAACGCGGCTATCTGGGCGTGACCATTGCGCCGGTGACCGATGAAGTTGCCGATGCCCTCGGCCTTGATCACAATCACGGCGAGTTGGTGCAGCAGGTGCAGCCTGATGGCGGTGCGGCAAAGGCCGGGATGCAATCGGGTGACATTGTCGTCGCCGTCAACAACGAAAAGGTTACACCTGACCGCACGCTTTCGGGCATCGTCGGCGATACCGCGCCGGGTACCCGCATACCGATTCAGGTTCTGCGCAAGGGCAAATTGGTTACACTCAACGCATTGGTAGGCAAGCGCCCAACAGACGAGGAGCTTGCCCAGTCAAACTTCGCCCAGCCGCAAGGCAAGGCCAAGGTCGATCCGCTCCAGCCCAACAAGGTGACCGAACCCGGACTGATTGAAAAGGCTCTGGGTTTCTCGGTGTTGCCAATGAACTCCCAGATAGCCGAGCAGCTTGGCGTTGCCGCCAACACTCAGGGTCTGGTGATCACCGTGGTTGACCAGTCGTCCGATGCCGCGGCCAAGGGGCTCGAACGCCGGGTTATCGTGCTGAATGCCAATTATGAGACGGTCAACACGATCGAGGCGCTCAACGCTGTGGTGCGCGCGGCGCAGGCTTCCAACCGGCCGACCGTGCTGCTGCAGGTGCTGGTTCCGGGCCGGTCACCGCAGTTTGTCACTATCAGGTTGCGGTAAGCGATCCGGCTACAGCAAATCCACTGCGCTCCCCTCCCCCCCTCATAAGGGGGGAGCCGCAGCGACGTACTCCCGCCATTCGAGCTCTCTGCGCTATGCTGACCGTGTTTCAGGATAACGAGGATATTGCCATCCGCGTCTAACCGTCACTGCCCGTCCGGCGACGGAGGCGGCGGCTGTGGCCCGCTGCCGCGCTGCACTCTAACTGCTGCCTACCCATAACCTGATCGAGAATATCCTCGTTGGCGGCTGGCGGAACATCGCGGCTATCGGGCTCGACATTGCGGTCTTGCCGTCCTTGCCCCGGCGGAGTTCGCGTCGGATCGATCAGATTGCCCTGCTCATCGACGTAGTAATAGTCGGAGGGGTTCGCCTGAATTGCCTCATCATCAGGCTCAAGCTGCCAAGAGGGCAATTTCAGCTGCGTATCAAACTTTTCTATCGGGCGCTTGGCCACAGCAACTTTCATGTACTGGGCAAACGCCCGCGCGGGCGCAGTGCCGCCCTGAAGCCCGGGAACCGGCTTGGCATCATCGCGGCCCATCCACACACCGGTTGTGATCCCGCTGGAAAAACCAAGAAACCAGCCGTCCTTATTCGACGTAGTCGTGCCAGTCTTGCCCGCCACAGGGCGGCCAATCTGGGCTGCCCTGCCGGTGCCGATGCTTACCGCAGTTTGCAGCAGATCGGTGATCCCGGCGGCAACATATTGCGGTACCAGTGCTTGCGGCTGCACCTGCGGATGCTGATAAAGTACACGGCCATCGGTGGTGACCACCTTGGCAATGCCGTAGGGTTCAATGGACGTCCCTCGCGCAGAAACCGCCGCGAAGGCGCGGGTCATGTCGATCAGACGCACGTCGGATGATCCGAGCACCATTGAAGGGTTGGTGTTTACCGGGGTGGTGATGCCAAAACGCCGCGCCATCGATGCCACTGCGCCAAATCCCACCTCATTGCCGAGCTGTGCCGCCACAGTGTTCTTTGAATAGGCAAAGGCAGTGCGAACATCGATCTTGCCCGCGTATGTGCCGCCCGAATTGCGCGGGCTCCAGCCATCGATGTTCACTGGCTCGTCGGTTACCATATCGTCAGGCTTGTAGCCGGCTTCGAGCGCGGCGAGATAAACGAACAGTTTGAACGCCGAGCCCGGCTGACGCACCGCCAGCGTTGCCCGGTTATAGTTCGAAGTGACGTAATCGGTGCCGCCAACCAAGGCGAGTATCGCGCCATCGCGGTCCATTGAAACCAGTGCGCCTTGCGCGTCCTTGGGGGAATTGGCTTTGACCGACGCCGCTGCGGTTTGCTGCATATTCACATCAAGCGACGTCCAGACCTCGATCGGCTCCTGATTTTCGGGCACCAGCAGATCAAGCTGCGGCAGCGCCCAGTCGGTAAAGTAGCGGACCGAATTCTGCCCGCCTTCGGGCGCAAAAGTTACCGCGTTAAGGTCAGCCGCCGCGACTTGGGTCGAGCTTATCGCACCAGCATCCACCATGGTCTGCAAAACTATCTGCGCGCGCTGGACCGCTGCCTTTTTGTCGGCGGTCGGAGCATAATGCGATGGCGCCTTTACCAACCCAGCAATGATCGCCGATTCGGTCAGCGTCAGACTGGTCGCGGGGTGGCCAAAGAACTTGCGGCTCGCGGCATCGACACCGTAAGCGCCGCCGCCGAAATAGACCTTGTTGAGATAAAGCTCGAGGATCTCACCTTTGGAAAACTTCCATTCGAGCGCCAGCGCGTAAATCATCTCGTTGAATTTGCGCGTAAGTGTGCGGCTGTTGTTGAGGAACAGGTTGCGTGCAAGCTGCTGGGTAATCGTTGAGGTTGCCCGCACACCTTTGCCACTGGTCATCGCCATATAGCCAGCACGGGCAAGGCCAAGCGGATCGATCCCGATGTGCGAACGAAAGCGGCGATCTTCAACCGAGACCATCGCATTTTGCATGACCTTCGGCACCTCGCCAATCGACACCCATTTGCCGTAGCTCGGCCCCAGATTGAACAGTTCGCTGCCGTCGCGCGCACGAACCTCGATCATCTGGCCTTGCTGCGTGGTTTTAAGCTGGTCGTAGCCGGGAAGGCTTCTCGCCGTCACCCCTACTGCAACCGCAAGGAACAGCAGCGCCAGCAAACCCAGCCCGAAACACCATATCAAGAACCGCTTGAATCGACTGCGCGGAGGTGTGCCGTCCAGATATGGCGGCTTGCCGCCCGAACGCGGGGGCGGCGGCGGCGATCCCGATGATGCCAAACGGCGCCTCATGGCGTTTTGTGCCATTATGCAGACCCAACCCCTCTCAACCAGAGCGCGAAAATCGCAGTGCGCCTACCGTGATATTCTGCGCGTGATACTATGCGATTTAGAACACAGCGTTAATGGATTTGTTGCGCCTGCTGAATTCTATATAAAACCGGCAGGAACTCACTCCTTCGGTTCAAAGGCCAGCGACGCGCTGTTGATGCAATAGCGCAGGCCTTCTGGCCCTGGACCATCAGGAAACACATGGCCAAGGTGGCCTTCGCATTTGGCGCAGCGCACTTCAGTGCGGGTCATCCCGTGCGAAGAATCGCGAATTTCGGTGACCGACGCGCCGTCCACCGGTGCCGTGTAACTTGGCCAGCCCGAGCCCGAATTGTACTTCGCCCCGGCATCAAACAGCTCTTCACCGCAGCCAGCGCAGCGGTACATCCCGTCTGCCTTGTTGCCTTCGTACTTGCCCGTGAAGGCGCGTTCGGTGCCGGCTTCGCGCAGGCAATGATACTGTTCAGGCGTCAGCCGCTCGCGCCATTCCGCGTCGGTGAGATTTATTGTGTCGGCCATCGGATGCTCCATTGCTGATGAGCGAAATATGGTGAGCCGCGCGGCAAGGCGCAAGACGCCTAGAGCTTGGTAAACAGGGCAAGCATCCGGTCAAATGCACGGTCGGCCTCAGGCTTGTCGTAACTCGGCGAATCGAGCACAGTCCAGCCGTGGTCAGCCTTGTACACCTCAACCTCGGCAGGACGTTTTGCTGCTTTGGCCGCCGCTTTAAGACTATCCTTGTCTGTAGGGGCCCTGGCATCATCGTTGCGGCCGATCGCGAATAAAAAGCTGGCCTTGGAGCTCGCGAGCAATTTGTCGGGGCTATCTGCTGCCGGGCCAACCAGACCGCCACCGTGGAGCGATGCCGCGGCGCCGATGCGCCCCGGCACAGCCGCTGCCGCGCGGACGGTGTAGGAACCGGTCATGCAGTGGCCATAATTGCCAATCTTGCGCTTGCTATCGACCGATTTCTGAGCATCGAGCCAGGCGACGAAGGCCTTGCTATCGCTGATCGTCGTAGCTGGATTGACCGCCGCGATCATCGGCTTGAGTTTGGCCTGGCCTTCGGGCGTGCGCCACTTGGCAAAAGACTCCAGCACTGGTGCCTTGCCGCTGCGATAATAGTGATTGACCGCAAGCACGGCAAAGCCGCGCGCCGCCAGCCGCCGCGCCATTTCCTTGAATGAATCGCGAAGCCCGGCGATATCTGGCCACAAGATAATGCCGGGGTGCTTGCCCTTGGTGGGCCGCACGAAAAAGGCATCGGCCACCCCATCGGGCGTGGGCACCGCCACCATCGATTCGTTCAACGGGCGCAAGGCCGGCCCCGCGAGAACTGGGCCAGCCGTGCCCGCAACGACCGCAGCGCCCAAGCCGATCAGCCCGAATTGCCTGCGGGAAAGCGCTGCTTCATCAGCAATCATGGTAAAATCATCGCACATGGTCTGGGCCTCCTTGGGATTGAATTGTCGCGAGGATAGGCGCAGGGCGCGGCAATTGCTAGAAGCGGGCGATGGACGATCCCGACGACATTCGCGCCTGGCAGCGGCTGACGGCGCAGGTCACCACATCTGGCCGGATCGTCGCTGGCGACGTTGAACGGCTGGCCCGGATCGGCGTGCGCCATGTCATCAATCTCGCGCTGGCAGAGCATCCCGATGCGCTGACCGACGAAGCCCGCCTGCTGGCCGTTGCCGGAATTGCCTACACCCACATTCCGGTACCGTTCAATGCGCCCGAGCAGCAGCATTTCGACGCCTTTGTACAGGCGTTTGAAGGCGGTGAAGTGCCGTTGCATGTCCATTGCATCATGAACTGGCGAGTCTCGGCATTCCTTTATCGCTATAACCGGGATGTCCGAGGCATGGATGAAATGTTGGCGCGGGCGCTGATGGAAAAACAATGGTCTCCTGCCAGCAATCCACTTCCTGAGGCCGCCGCCTGGGCGCGTTTTATCGATTGATCCGCCCTGCCAATGCCGCCGATAAGGCGCTGCGGGCGGTTCGTCGAAATGTCTTGGACCGCACCGCACCGGCAGGCATGTTACCAGCAAATAACCGCCGAAATATCCGGGTTTTACAAAAGGCTTCCTATGCGCCGTCTGATCGCCGTTTCGCTTATCGCCCTTGCCGTTGCCGGTTGCTCCCAACCCGGCGCAAAACTGGCTTCTGCCCCGCTCCTTGCGCCGGTTCCGGCCCCGCTCCCCGCCCTGGCACCGCAGCCCGCTGCGCTGGCGGACCTCGTCACATCGGTGAACATTCCCTACGAAAAGTTCACGCTGGCCAATGGCCTGACTGTGCTGGTCAACACTGACCGCAAGGCCCCGGTGGTGGGTGTCACCTTCTATTACCGCGTCGGATCGAAGCACGAGCCGCGCGGCAAAACCGGATTTGCCCATCTTTACGAACACATATTCTTCACGGGTTCGGAAAATGTGCCCAATTTTGACATTCCTCTCGAAGGCGCTGGATCGACTCCGACCAATGGCTCGACTTCGTATGACCGGACCAACTACGTCGAAACCGTGCCCACCGGCGCGCTTGATCTGGCGCTGTTCATGGAAAGCGACCGCATGGGCCATCTGCTCGGCGCGGTGAGCCAGGACAAGCTCGATAAGCAGCGCGGGGTTGTCCAGAATGAAAAGCGGCAGGGTGACAACCAGCCCTATGGCTTGATGGAATATGCCTTGGGTGACGGGCTGTTCCCGGTCGGCCATCCCTATCGTCATTCGACAATCGGGTCGATGGTAGACCTTAACGCCGCCTCGCTCACCGACGTGCGCAAATGGTTCACCGATAACTATGCGCCAAACAATGTCGTGCTCGCGCTGTCGGGCGATATTGACGCGGCCACCGCGCGGCCGATGGTGGAAAGGTGGTTCGGCGCGATCCCGCGTGGGCCGGCTGCGCCCACGGTGGATGCCGCCCCGGTAACGCTCGCTGCGCCTGCAAAGGTGGACATGGCCGATGCCGTGCCAACACTCAGACTTACCCGCAACTGGAGCGGACCGGGGCTCAACGATCCCGATGCGGTACCGCTTCAAGTCGGGCTTGATGTGCTCGGCGGGCTTTCAAGCTCGCGGCTCGACAACGCGCTGGTGCGCGGCAGCCAGCAGGCGGTGAGCGTTTCTGCTTCTGCCCAGCCATTCGAACAGGTTAGTTTGCTTTCGGCCAGCATGGACGTGAAATCCGGAATGGACCGCGCGGCGGCGGAGCAGGCGTTCGATGCGGTGTTTGCCAAATATCTCGCCGAAGGCCCAAGCGCAGACGAAGTGCGCCGCTCAGCCACCCGACTGGTCAGCGGGCAGATTGATGCGCTGGAGGCGGTCGGCGGCTTTGGCGGCAAGGGCTCAACGCTCGCTGAGGGTCAGCTTTATTCGGATGATCCCGAACATTACCGCAAGGAGCTCGCCGAACTGGCAGCGATCACTCCGGCCAAGGTGCAGGCAGCGATGGCAAAGTGGCTTTCGCGCCCGGTGCTGGCAATCAATGTTGTTCCCGGAACCCGCACGCTCCACGGCGAGGCGATGGGCGGCTGGGGCGATGAGGCGACATCGCTTGCACCGCCAAAGGATGCGCGCAAAAAGGTTGCGGCAGTGGCCAAAAGCCCGCCACGCATGGCGCCGCCGGTTCCCGCGGTGGGCGATCTTGCCTTCCCCGCAGTTGAACGCACAAACTTGTCTAACGGCATTCCCGTTGCCCTCGCGCGGCGCAGCGCGGTGCCGAAGGTCATGATCAGCATGAACTTCGATGCCGGAACCAGCGCTGACAGGCTCGATACGCCAGGCACGCAAACGCTGATGCTCGGCATGCTCGATGAAGGCACCACCACCCGCAATTCAACCCAGATCGCCGAGGAGCAGGAGCGGTTGGGAGCGGGGATTAGCGCCGGTGCGGGGCTGGATTCATCGGCGATCACGCTTAATGCGCTCACTGCTAATCTTGCTCCGTCCTTGGCACTGATGGCGGATATTGCGCGCAATCCCGCCTTTGCTCCCTCCGAAGTGTCGCGGGTCAAGGCGCAGATGTTATCGCAACTGGCTCAGGTTCAGGCAACGCCATCGGCGCTGGCCGCGCGCTCGCTCGGGCCGATCCTGTTTGGCGATGCGCATCCCTATGGGCTGCCTTCGGATGGTCTGGGAAATGCAGCCTCGATCGGTGCGCTCAGCCCCGAAGCGCTGCGCGCCGCGCATGGCAAGTGGCTGCGGCCCGATCTTGCCCGCATTACCGTTGTCGGCGATGTCACCATGGCACAATTGAAGCCGTTGCTCGAAGCGGCGTTTGGCAATTGGCGGTCGCCCACCACGCCGCGCCCAGTGAAGGCACTGGACGCTACCATACCCGCACCGCGTCCGCGCATCGTGCTGATCGACCGGCCGAATTCGCCGCAGTCGGTAATCGTCGCGGGCCGGGTGCTGCAGCTGACCGGGCGCGATCAGGGCAAGGAGGCGCTCGATCTCGCCAATGAGGTGCTCGGCAACGGCGAGAC
>JANNZB010000260.1:0-2909 GCA_031410395.1 Novosphingobium sp. | reverse complement strand
GGCGGCGGGGTGATCGGCTGGCAGCGCGCACGGATGATGCACCTGCATATCGATGAAGACACCGGCGCGCTGATGGTCCGGCAATCGCCAGCCGGGTTGATCATGATACTTGGCCTGATCGTGCTGCGGCGGTTTCTCATTCCCTCGGACGCTGGCGGACCAACTGCCCCGGGCGTCCATCCAGCGTTACCCTTGGCGACCGACGCCCTGCTCGGCTTCGCGCTGGGGATGCTGACCGGCTATGCAGTTGAGTTGTGGCGGCGAGCGAAGGAACTGCGCGCGGCGTGAATTACTCGTTCTCGGCGGGCGTCACCCGATAATTGCGCGCCAGGTGATGCTCGCGCCAGGCGATGACTATTCCCGCCGTGATTATCAGTGGCATGCCCAGCCAGGTGCTCTGGCTCGGCAGATTCTGCCAGATCAGCCAGCCGTAAAGCGTAGCCCAGATGATCTGGCTGTAATCCATGATGATCACGCTCGCCACCGGGCCAAGGCGCAGCGCGGCAGTCATGAACAACTGACCCAGAGTCCCCATCACACCGATCGACACCAGCAGGAACCACACCTGCGCGCTGTGCGGGGTGAAAAAGAATGGGAGCAGCGGCGCAGTCAGCGCGGTGCCGAACAGCGCGAAATAGAACACCACGGTCACCGGTTGTTCGGTCCGCCCAAGATCACGTATCTGGAAGCTGATCGTCGCGTTAAGCAGCGCCGAAACCAGCCCGGCAATCGCGCCGAGCAGCGGAATATGCGCGTGCCCCGGCTGGGTGATCACCAGCACTCCGGCAAAACCAAATGCCACCGCCGTCCATCGCCAACGGCCGACCTTATCGTGCAACACCAACGCCGCAATAATCACTGCAAACAGCGGCGCGGTGAAGTTGAGTGTCGTCGATTCGGCAAGCGGCAGCAGGATAACCGCTGCAAAGTTGGAGAACATCCCGATCATTCCGAGACCAGCGCGCAACGAGTGGCTGCGAATGCGGTTGGTTTTGAGTGTGGCAAGCCCGTGCGTCGTCAGCAGATAGCCCAGCAAAATAGGCAAGGCGATAAACTGCCGCCAGAACATGATTTCGGGCAGCGCAACGCCATGTTCGTGAGCAAGTTTGCCCAACATGAACATGGTGGCGATGCACAGCGCCGCAACCAGTCTCAGGCCGAGCGCCAGGACAGGGCGTTGGCGGGTTTCCACAAGTCGGCTTTAACTGCCGCGCAGGATGGGGCAAGGGGGCGCGATGGAACTATCTGCCCCATTGCTCGCCGCCTGCGGCACAGCCGCTGCTCTTATCGCAGCGGTTGCCTGGGCCGGAGATCGCCGCCGCCGCAAGCGTAGTGATCCCGATGCGGTTGGCTTTGTCGATTGGACCAGTGTTTTCTTTTTTGCCCTGTTCGCGGCAGTGCTGTTGCTGGGCGGGGCAGTGCGACTCTTTCTTCAGCGATGAGGGGTTATGCTTTCGCTTCGAGCCACAAGCCGATAGCCAAAGCTGCTGCGATAATACTACCCACAACGCTGATCCACATTGGCATGGCATGCCCTGCGACAACAACATCGAGATGAGCGACTAGGCGGGCCAAGTGAGCAATGGTAATGAGGGCAAATGCCACGCTGGCGATTGTTGTAATGGGCTTCATGCGAAGTCTCCCTGCCGACAAAGCGGCGAGATGCAGACTATACCCAGATCGTGGCCATCGCAAATTCGCTGATGGCGAACGTTACAAGCAAGCCTCCAAGTACGCCTGATCGAACCCGAACATCCGCGCCTTTTCAAGCGTATAGGGGCGCAGGCCGGAGGCGCGGAATTCGCCGATGATCTTGCCGTCTTCGCTCTCGTCGAGATATTCGAACTTGAAAAGTTCCTGCGTGACGATGACATCGCCTTCCATGCCGATCACCTCGGTGATGTTGGTGGTGCGTCGTGAACCGTCGCGCAGGCGCTTGACCTGAACGATCAGATCGACCGATTCAGCTATCTGGCGTGAAATAGCTTCCTTGGGGATCTTGATGTCTCCCATCAGGATCATGTTTTCCATACGGCCCAGGCATTCGCGCGGAGAGTTGGCGTGGAGTGTGCACATCGATCCATCGTGGCCGGTGTTCATCGCGGCGAGCAGATCGAAGGCTTCGGCGCCGCGAATTTCGCCCAGGATGATGCGATCAGGCCGCATACGCAGCGCGTTCTTGACCAGATCACCGATGGTGATCGCGCCTTGGCCTTCAAGATTGGGCGGACGGGTTTCGAGCGGCAGCCAGTGCGGTTGCTGCAGGCGAAGTTCGGCGGCGTCCTCGATGGTCAACACACGTTCGCCCGGATCGATCATCTTTGACAGCGCGTTGAGCATGGTCGTTTTGCCCGAGCCGGTGCCGCCCGAGATAACCACGTTCATTCGGCATGCCCCGGCAATCTTCAGCGCGGTCGCCATCTTGTCAGACATCGATCCGAAATCGCGCAGCATGTCGATGGTGATCGGCTTCTCGGAAAACTTACGAATCGAGATGGCGGTGCCGCGCAAAGACAGCGGCGGCACGATGACGTTAACGCGGCTGCCGTCCTTGAGGCGGGCGTCGGCAAGCGGCGTGGTCTGGTCAACCCGGCGGCCAACCTGATTAACGATGCGCTGGGCGATCTGGAATAGGTGCTGCTCATCGCGGAAACGGATCGTGGCAAGCACCAGCTTGCCCTTCTTTTCGATGTAGGTCTGATCGGGACCATTGACCATGATATCCGAAATGTCCGGGTCATTAAGCAGCTCTTCGAGAGGGCCGAAGCCGAGAAGCTCGTCGATCAGCACCTTTTCCAGCGCGAATTGCTCGCGCCGGTTGAGGGTAATCTTCAGTTCGGCGAGCACCTCGAGGATGATCGGGCGGAATTCTTCGGACAGTTCGTCCTTGGTCAGTGTCGCCGCCGCTT
>JANNZB010000259.1:0-4951 GCA_031410395.1 Novosphingobium sp. | reverse complement strand
TTCAGGAGCAGGATTACGGCGTGATGTTGGCAGCCGGCGACACCTTCCGCGCCGCTGCGATCAACCAGCTCGCGATCTGGGCGACACGGATCGGGGTGCCGCTGGTCAAGGGACCCGAGGGCGGCGATCCTTCGGCGGTGGTGTTCGACGCGGTCAAGCTCGCGACCGAAACCGGGATCGACGCACTGATTGTCGATACTGCGGGCCGCTTGCAGAACAAGCGCGAGCTGATGGACGAACTCGCCAAGATCCGCCGCGTACTCGGACGGCTCAATCCCGCAGCACCGCACGATGTGGTGCTGGTGCTCGACGCCACCAACGGCCAGAACGCGCTCCAGCAGATCGCAACATTCCAGGAGGTGGCCGGGGTGACCGGACTGATTATGACCAAACTCGACGGCACCGCGCGCGGCGGGGTGCTGGTCGCCGCTGCCGAGCAATATGGCCTGCCGATCCATGCGATCGGCGTCGGCGAAAAGCTTGACGACCTGCGGCCATTCGACCCTGACCTGCTTGCGCGCGTGATTGCGGGGGTGGCGTGAATACGCTCTGCCCGCCCCCATCCCCGACCGTCCAGAGCCAGTCGAAGGACTGCCCTTTTATTAGGGCCGGTGCGCGCAGCCGCAAGAAGGACAGTGCTTCGACAGGCTCAGGACAGTCGGGTTTTGGGATTGAGGTTGAATATGAACGCTGAGTCCACTCCGACCAAGAAGCCCAAAAGCGGCTGGCTCAATCTGGTGGTCGATTACGGCCCGATCCTGGTGTTCTTCCTGACCTACAAGCATTTCTCCCCCGCCGACCGCGAGAACGCGGTGGGCGAAGTGCTGGCGGTGATCAAGGGCACCGCCGCTTTCATGGTCGCAGCGGTCGCGGCTTTGGTCTTCTCGAAAGTGCGGTTTGGCCGGATTGCGCCGATGCTGTGGCTCTCAACCCTGTTGATCGTCGGGTTCGGCTCGGTGACGATCTTCTTCCGCGATCCACTTTACATCCAGCTCAAGCCGACCGCGATTTACCTGCTGTTCGCGTGCGCACTGCTGTTTGGTGCGATGCGCGGAAAAGCATTGCTAAAAATATTGCTCGGCGCCGCGTTCGAAGGACTCGATGATGCGGGCTGGCTGATCCTGTCGCGTAACTGGGGCTGGTGCTTCCTTGCTTTTGCCGCAGCTAACGAGATTTTGCGGTACTATTTCAACGTGCAGAACAACAACTTTGGCACCTGGATCACGCTCAAGCTGTGGCTGTTCATGCCCGCCTCGTTCCTGTTCACCTTTGCCCACATGCCGATGCTGATGCGGCATGGACTGGCGAGCGAAGCTGAGGACGAGGCCAAGTCAGACACCCCGCACTAACCGCCAAAAGCAACCAGCCCGCCACGCGATAGAAGTCGCGCGGCGGGCTGGCGTTCCTCCCCAGGAACGGGTGTTCTTAGCGCCCTGCGGCGCTACCAAGACGGTGATAGAGGTGCGAGAACTTCACCGATTCAGGCTTGTCCTCATGCGCCTGCAGATAAAACAGCACCGCTTCGCGGATCAGCTTGAAATCTTCGGTCGAAAGCACGGCGCGGGCGCGGGTTGGTTCAGACATGGCACTTATCCCTTCTAATCTATTTTGGTAATTCAGGCAGCGAACTGGTTCATAGTATTGTCTTGTCCGCCAGCCTTGAGCGCTGCCTCGCCCGAAAAATAATCCTTGTGATCATCACCAATGTCACTGCCTGACATGTTCTGGTGCTTGACGCAGGCGATGCCCTGGCGGATTTCCTCGCGCTGAACGTTCTTGACGTAACCCAGCATCCCCGCGTCACCAAAATATTCCCGCGCAAGGTTGTCCGTGCTGAGCGCCGCGGTGTGATAGGTCGGCAGAGTGATCAGGTGGTGGAAAATCCCTGCCTGAGCGGCTGAATCGCGTTGGAATGTGCGGATCCGCTCATCGGCCTCATCCGCCAGATCAGTGCCGTCGTAATCGACACTCATCAGCTTGGCGCGATCAAATGCCGCAACATCTTTCCCAGCTTCAACCCATGCATCAAAAACTTGCTGGCGGAAGTTCAGCGTCCAGTTGAAGCTGGGCGAATTGTTGTAAACCAGCTTGGCATTGGGGATCACCTCGCGGATGCGGCTGACCATTCCGCCGATCTGAGCAATATGCGGCTTCTCGGTTTCAATCCACAACAGGTCGGCGCCGTTTTGCAGCGAAGTAATGCTGTCAAGGACGCAACGGTCTTCGCCGGTCCCCGAGCGGAACTGAAACAGGTTTGAGGGCAAACGCTTCGGCCGCATCAGCTTGCCGTCACGGCTTATCAGTACATCGCCATGGCCCAGCGCGGCGGGATCAACCTCATCGCAATCGAGGAAGCTGTTGTACTGATCGCCGATATCGCCCGCCTCGCGGCTGAATGCGATTTGCTTGGTCAGCCCAGCGCCGAGCGAATCGGTGCGCGCAACGATCACGCCGTCATCGATGCCGAGTTCCATGAAAGCATAACGCACCGCGCGGATTTTCCCCAAGAAGTCCTCGTGCGGAACGGTAACTTTGCCGTCCTGGTGGCCGCACTGCTTTTCGTCAGAAACCTGGTTCTCGATCTGGATGCAGCAGGCACCCGCCTCGATGAACTTCTTCGCAAGCAGATAGGTCGCCTCGGCGTTTCCGAAGCCAGCGTCGATATCGGCGATGATTGGCACCACGTGGGTTTCGTAGTTATCGATCGCGTGCTGGATGCGCTGTGCTTCAACTTCATTGCCGGCATCGCGCGCGTTGTCCATATCGCGGAACATCATTCCCAACTCGCGGGCATCGGCCTGCTTAAGGAAGGTGTAGAGCTCGGCAATCAGATCGGAAACTGAGGTCTTCTCGTGCATCGATTGATCGGGCAGCGGCCCAAATTCGCTGCGCAGTGCGGCGACCATCCAGCCCGAGAGATACAGATAACGGCCCTTGGTGGTGCCGAAGTGCTTTTTGATCGAGATCAGCTTTTGCTGCCCGATGAAGCCATGCCAGCAACCCAGCGACTGGGTGTAGTTCGCGGGATCAGCATCGTAGGCGTCCATATCACGGCGCATGATTTTCGCGGTGTAGCGCGCGATGTCGAGCCCGGTGTGGAACCGGTTTTGCAGGCGCATACGCGCAACCGATTCAGGCTCGATCCCGTCCCAGGTTTTCGCGAACGGCGCAATTGCCTGTCCGGCTTCGATGATGCTTTGCTGGTAGGTCACGGTCTGAATTTCCTTGCGGTGCGGCTGTTTGATGACATTCAGATATGCAAAATTTGTGCTGTGCGGAATGGCTAGCGGAGTCACGCTGTAAAACTTTACAGATTTTGGTTGTAAAGTTGTGCAGAAGTGACAAAATGCGCTTATGAACGCTTCAAGACCGCTCTACCTCGGCCCGCGCCTACGCCGATTGCGCCGCGAACTGGGGCTTACCCAGCAGGCGATGGCCGATGAGCTGGACATTTCACCGAGCTATGTCGCGCTGCTCGAACGCAACCAGCGGCCGCTAACGGCGGAGTTGCTATTACGGCTTGCGCGCACTTATCGGCTCGATGTGTCCGAACTCGCGGGCGAGGATGCTGAGGACTATGCGCGCCGTCTATCCGAGGCATTTCGCGACCCGCTGTTCGCTGACATCGACCTTCCCGCCTTGGAGATTTCCGACGTTGCCACCAGCTTCCCCGGTGTGGCCGAAGCTGTGCTGCGGCTTCACACCGCCTATCAGCGCGAGGCCACGGCGCTCGCTGCCCAGCGCGAGGGCGGCGGCGATGATGCGGTGGGCGATCCTGTGGGCGAAGTGCGACGCTTCATTTCCGCCAACCGCAATTTCTTCCCGACGCTCGATGCTCGCGCCGAAGAGCTAGCCGCCGAAATCGCGCAGAGTGGCGGCGATCAGGAATGGCTGGCGAAGCAAGGCGTGCGGCTGCGGCTGGTCCCGCCCGATGTGCTGGTCGATGCAGTGCGGCGGTTTGATCGGCACAACCAGCAACTGCTGCTTGCCGATACCCTGCCCGGCCCCAGCCGCCGGTTTCAGGTGGCGTTGCACATCGCCTATTCAGCGCTGCGCGAGCAGATGGGCGCAGTGCTTCGGCGTGAGAATTTCGCCAGCAAAACCGCCGAAGTCCTCGCCCGCCGCGCGCTCGCTGGCTATGGCGCGGCTGCGCTGCGGATGCCCTATGACCGGTTCGTGCGCGCCGCAGCTACGCGCAGTTATGACGTCGAAGCGCTCGCCAGTTTGTTTGATGCCAGCTTTGAACAGGTCGCCCACCGGCTGACCACGCTGCACCGGCCCAATGCCGAAGGCGTGCCGTTCTTCTTCATCCGCGTTGATCCGGCGGGCAACGTATCAAAGCGGCTCGACGGCGCGGGCTTCCCCTTTGCCGCGCATGGCGGCGGCTGCGCTTTGTGGAACCTGCACCACACCTTTGCACAGCCTGGCAAGGTGCTGCCGCAGTGGCTCGAACTGCCTGATGGCCAGCGCTTTTTCACCGTGGCGCGGACGGTAACTGCTGGAACGGGCGCGTGGCAAAAATTGCCCGCCATCCACGGTATCGCGCTCGCCTGCGCTGCCGAACATGCGCCCAAGCTGGTCTATGCGCAGGGCATCGATCCGCGCACCGCCGAGGCCACGCCGATCGGCGTCACCTGCCGCCTCTGCCCGCGCGCCGCCTGCACCGCCCGCGCCGCCCCGCCGATTGGCCGCGAGATCATGGCCGATGAACAGCGCCGCAGCCCCGCACCTTATCTGTTCGCCGACGTTTAAGCGTCGCCGAGCAAATAAATCTCCGCTCCCCCGCGCAGGCGGGGGTCTCATGCCGCCGGACTCTGGCTTTTGCCCTGCCACTCGACAAGCTAAGGATAAACTGCCTGCCAATGGCAGGCAGGCGGGGCCCTCAGGAGGCTGGGCAAAAGCCAGAGTCCGGCGGCATGAGACCCCCGCCTGCGCGGGGGAGCGGAGATTT
>JANNZB010000258.1:0-2160 GCA_031410395.1 Novosphingobium sp. | reverse complement strand
CCGGGACGGCTGGTGGAGCGGTTGAATGACCTTCCCGCCGATGCGGAGCCAGCATCCGCGCTGCTGCGGATCGGATTACAAGCCGGGATTGCGCAACGCGGGGTCGCCGAAGCCACGATTTCCGCCGGACACTGGTTGCTGGTCTGCGACGAGGAAGCGGCGCATTCGGCTGAACTTGACTGGATGCAGCGCCATACACTTGGGCGCGGGAAAACTCTTGGCTTGGGCTTGGCAACGCTGATCGTTCGCCGATTTGGTGCGGCGCTTTTGCACGGTGGAAGCGGCGGGAAGACGCTGACACTGGCAAGTTATGTGCTGATGGCAATTGCCGCAGGCGCCGGATGGTTTGGCTGGAACGCAACTGCGCTGGGGCTTTGCGCTTCTGCTTGGCTATTGCACCGAACGGGCTGCATTATCGAACGAATTCAGTCTGAAACGCTGGGGCGCAGACCGGGTATTCTTGCCGCTGAGTTCCCCTTCACGTGGATTTTCGATACTGTGATCGGTTTCCTGTTGCTGATTGCCACACCGTATATTCCGGGCGAAACATTGTGGCAGCGCGCGATTGCCCCGTTTATGCTGTTTGGATTGCTCAGCCTGTTCACGCGTGTTTTGCCGGGGCGCTGGACCCCATGGTTGGCGGACCGGATGCTGCTGGCGATCCTGCTTTGCGGCCTGGCATTGGCTTCGCTTTTGGCACCCGGCGTGCCCGCGTTGGCAGCCGCGCTCTTGCTGAGCGGGGTCTATGTTGCCCACCGATCAGCCAATTCAGTTGAGATAACGCGAGCTTAACCATGTATCGCTATGGCGGACGGTATGAATGAAACGTCCAGGCCTGCTGCCAGCATCGACAAGATCGAAAACGTGATGCGCACCGAACTCGCGCATGGCGACGCGCTCATCGGTACGATCATTCCGATCATGCGCCATCTTGTAACCAACGATGATTCTTCAGTTTTTTCTGAGGAGATGGTCGCGCGCACCCGCGCTATGGTCGAACATGTGGCGTGGCAGTTGCTGGTGGCTCAGGCTGAGGCAGCAGGAACAGACAAGCCGCATGATTGTAGCCGTGAAGACGTTGCCGCGCTTTTAAGGCTGCTGTCTGCCGATTCGGTTATGCTCGCGCATATTCACGCGCTCGCCGCTGAATGGCAATTGACAGAACGGCTGCACGCGCGGCTCGGGCTTGATCCGTTACTTTCGCCGCTGTTGCAGGCGCTGATCGCATCAAGCGATGCGACGACTGCGTCTGCGGCGATGAACCTGCTCGCGGCGCAGGCTCGCTTTGCCCAAACACAACGGCGGATGCAATTGCCGCTTGCTGAACTTCCTGCCGATCTGCTCCACGCCGCACTGATGGCCCTGCGTACTCATTTCGGCCCAGATGATGCCGCAGCCGTTAAGGCCGAACGCGCAATCGCCAGCGCGTTTGATGAAAGCCGCGGGCGTTTGGGCCTGATGGCAAGATTGCTGCTTTCGATGGGGGGCGGCGCGCAGGCGGCGCTTGCAGTTTCGCACGCCGGAGCGGCGCTGTTTCTCACCGCGCTTAGCCTTGCAACAGGGCAGGAACGCTGCTTGACCGTACTTTCGACCAATGAAGCGCAGGTGGCGCGTTTGGCACTGGCACTCGCTGCAGCGGGCCTTAAACAAGGAGCGATCGAAGAGCAGTTCCTCGCAATGCACCCCGATGTTTCGTTGCCTGAAGGGTTCGATGCGCTCGATCCCGATCACGCTGCGGCGGTTCTGGCAAGCGGTGCGGGTTACCCGGTCTGATCGATGACCGCAAAATCGGTTCCGCAGGCGACAGGCCTTTGTGACGGCGACGACAGGCTCGTGTCTGCCGACGAGCTGCTGCTCGGCCTGCATTTGCGCTGCGGCGGCGATTTGCCCGGGACGATCGCCATTCCCGCGTTGCTCGAAGCAGTACGCAAGTCGCGCCGTTTCGGGTTGAAGCTGGCGAGGCCAATTGTCGCGCGCGATGGCAGCGAGGAAATTACTGCCTGGATCGAGGTTGAACAACTGCCCGATGGAATGAGCCGGATTACCGTCCGCCATTGGCATGCGCGCATGCTGCCACCTGAAATTGTCGACGCAGCGGCGCGGCAAATGCAAGTCGATTGTGACCTTGCCGAACTGCACGCACGACTAGATGAAAGGCAA
>JANNZB010000257.1:0-1853 GCA_031410395.1 Novosphingobium sp. | reverse complement strand
AGGTAAACGGTGTTGCCATGCTTGTCGGCCAACACCTGAATTTCGATGTGGCGCGGTTGGGTGACGAATTTCTCGATGAAAATACGGTCATCGCCAAAACTCGCCGCCGCCTCGTTCTTGGACGACTGAAAACCCTCGCGCGCCTCGGCATCGTTCCACGCAATGCGCATCCCCTTGCCGCCACCGCCCGCGCTGGCCTTTATCATCACCGGATAGCCGATCTGGCCAGCAATCTTCACCGCCTCATCCGCGTCCGCAATCAGCCCCATATGCCCCGGCACGGTGGAAACCCCCGCCGCCATCGCCAGCTTTTTCGAGGTGATCTTGTCGCCCATCGCCTCAATCGCCGGAGAAGGTGGCCCGATGAAGGCCACGCCCGCCGCCTCCAGCGCCGCCGCGAAGTTCATGTTTTCGCTGAGAAACCCATAGCCCGGATGCACCG
Source organism: Novosphingobium sp. (assembly GCA_031410395.1). Taxonomy (GTDB): domain Bacteria; phylum Pseudomonadota; class Alphaproteobacteria; order Sphingomonadales; family Sphingomonadaceae; genus Novosphingobium. Next base: position 1,411 of record JANNZB010000257.1, on the reverse strand, counting down.
CTTCCGCGCCACTTTGCTTGATTGCCGCCATGATCTTGTCGATCACGATATAAGACTGCGCCGCAGGCGACGGGCCGATGTGAATGGCCTCGTCGGCCATCTTCACATGCAGCGCCCCCCGGTCGGCATCAGAATAAACCGCAACCGTCTTGATCCCCATGCGGCGGGCGGTTTTGATCACACGGCAGGCGATCTCGCCCCGATTGGCGATCAGGATTTTCTTGAACATCAGCTCTCTCCCCTTCGCGTTCGGGCCAGAACGCGCAAAACAAAACGGCCAGCCGGGGATTGCCCCGACTGGCCGTCAAAAACACCCGCCGCGGTTGCGGCGATCAGATCAGTAGCAGGGCGGCAAGCCCAGGTTGACGCCGCAGGTTGCTGCACCCGCAAGGCCGCCAATGACAGCGCCGGTGACCGCATTGTTGTCGGTGACATCAGCGATTGCAGCGCCAGCCGCAGCGCCTGCCAACCCGCGCGAGGCTGGGTCTTGCAAGCAGCCAGCCAGTGGCATGGTGAGAATGGCAAGAAGAAGGAGAGATTTCCGCATGGTGAACTGCCTCTTTTGGTTGTTGTTCTGCCTGCAGAATCTACTGTTTCCATCCGCGATGCAAACTGAAAAACGCGCGCGATTTCGCAACTGGCAACAAGCCGCCAAACCGAGGTTGCAGCCGCCGACCAAAATGGCCCAACCCCGTCGGAGTCAGGCCACAGGATAGGGAAAGGGTAACAGTCTTGCCCAAGGCGTTGCGGTGCAGGCAACGCCCCAAGCACATCGGTATCATCGCGCAAGCCCGCGCGTGGCGCAAAGCCTAGTTCGCCCGGCCCGAAGGCTTGCGCGAAATGCTGCCAAGTTGCCAAGGGCTTGCGCGGAATCATGCCTAATCCTGATCCTCGTCGTCATCCCAATCGCCAAAGTCATAAGGCTCGGCGTCGGGGGCGAAAATCTCGGGGAAGGACACTTGCGCGACCTTGAGGTTGATCTTCAGCAGCGCATCATAAGAGGCCGGGTTGAACGGGTCTTCGGCGGGCACCACCTCGCGGCCAAACAGCCACGACAACCGCCCGGCATCCAGATTGCCGCGCTCGAACACCTCTTCGCCGAACTGCGCCCACAGGGCAGCCATAAAGCCCTTGTCGGCCGCGCGGTCAGCGTTCTTGCGATCTGCGAAACGTTCACGTCTGATGATCTTGGCTGCGCCCTGCTTCATATTGGCGCGCCGGATCACAAACTGAAAATCAGTGCCGGTCAGGCGGCCGGGAAAACCGCGATGCTTCAGCATGATGCCACCTCTTGCACAGAGGTGAAGGCGAAGGCGGGGCCGAAGCCCCGCCCCGATGTCTTATTTGTATTTGCCGGTTTCGACGGGCTCGACAGACATGTCAGCCGGTGCAGTCTCGACAACCACTTCCT
>JANNZB010000256.1:0-5334 GCA_031410395.1 Novosphingobium sp. | reverse complement strand
TTAGAAGATAAATTCCAATATATGCTGCCTGCTCAGGATAAAATATCCCCACTGTGCCCTACCGGCATTCTATCGAAGGCGATCCATTGCAGAACCTTGATGTTTTGATTGTCGGTGGTGGAATTGGGGGACTAACTTCTGCGATTGCTCTGGGCCAGCGCGGCCACAGGATCACGGTCATTGAACGCGAGCCGCAATGGTCGATATATGGGGTAGGCATAACCCAGCAGGCCAACGTTGTTCGTGCGGTTGCCGAACTCGGTATCCGGGACGAATATCTCGCGGCTGGATTTGGATTCGATGCAGTGGAAATTTACGCTGCTGATGGAACAAAGGTTGCGCGGGTACCTTCGCCAAGGTTGGTAGAAGGCTATCCAGCCAATCTGGGTATGGGGCGGCGTGCCTTGCATGATCTGCTGCTCAAACGGACAGTCGCGGTTGGGGCGCAAGTCAGGCTAGGCACAACCATTGTAAAGCTCGACGATCATGGTGACAAAGTGTCGGTCACAGTCTCGGATGGAACAAGCAGCAGCCATGATCTCGTCATCGGAGCGGACGGCGTATATTCGCAGATGCGCCAATTGATCCTGCCAGATGCCGAAAAGCCGGTATTCACCGGGCAAGGGGTGTGGCGCTATAATTTTCCGCGCGATCCTTCGGTCGATTGCCTGATCGCCTACAATGGGGCGATTGGTGTCGGACTTGTGCCGATGACCGTTGACGACATGTACATGTTCATCACCACACCCGAGGAAAGCAATCCCCACTACCCGCATGAGCGACTTGCAGGATCCATGCAATCGAAGCTCGCGGGTAGTGCCCCGGCGATCCGCCACCTGGGTGAGTCAATCACTGACAATGATGGTGTCGTCTACCGCCCACTTGAAGGAATGCTGGTACGCGGACCTTGGCACAAAGGGCGTGTCGTGCTGCTGGGCGATGCTGTTCATGCCACCACGCCGCATCTTGGTCAGGGCGGCGGTATGGCGATCGAGGATTCGATCGTGCTTGCGGAAGAAATCGACAAAGGCAGCAATATCGAAGGTTCTCTGTTCAGCTATCGACAGCGCCGATTTGATCGTTGCGAATACATCGTCAGCAAGAGTTTGGCCATTTGCTACGGCCAAATTGGAAAAGGCCTGTCTTTAGATATGGCTACTGCAACTCGCGAAATGTTCGAGCTTACAGCGAAGCCAATCTGATCCAACCCCGTGATGGGGCCACAAAGGGAACTGGAATAATGAGCCGCGTCACTGAAATCCGCTATGTTGGCTATGGCGTAACCGACATTGAAGCTGAAGCCGCGTTTTACACAGATGTCTGGGGCCTTGAGGCCGTGCCGAGCGATGATGGCTCTGCCCTGTTCAAGACTCAGGGGCATGATGAGCACCACGTTGTTCGCCTGCGGGCAGCCGAGGAAAACCGGATCGATGTCGTGGTTCTCGCCGCAGACAGCCGCGCCGATGTTGATGCGCTCGCGGTTAAGGTGGCGGCATCGGGATGCAGGATAGTCCACGATCCGCGCGAACTTATCACCTGTGGCGGCGGCTATGGCTTCCGCTTTTTCAATCCCGACGGAATGATGTTCGAAATTTCCAGCGATGTTGCCCGCGGCAGCGCGCGCGAGGTCGAACGCTGGGATGGCGTGCCGGTAAAGATCAGCCACATCGTCTTCCATTCGCCGCAGCACAAGGAGTTGACCCAGTGGTATGTCGATGTGCTGGGCTTCAAGCTCAGTGATTGGCTCGGCGATTTCATGAGTTTTCTGCGCTGCAATTCGGCGCACCACCGGATCGCGATCCTGCCCGGGCCGCCGTGCCTCAACCACGTCGCCTATGATATGACCGGGGTTGATGGCATGATGCGTGGCATCCACCGGCTCAAGAACAAAGGCGTGGATATCGGCTGGGGACCGGGCCGTCACACCGCCGGAGACAATGCCTTTTCGTATTTCGTTACGCCCGGTGGCTTTGTCACCGAATATACTGCCGAGCTTGAGGAGGTGGATTTCGAGAGCTTCGAGCCTCAGGTTTACACGCCAGCGCCGCTGGTGATGGACCAGTGGGGCATCGGCACCGGCGGCCCGCAAACGCTGCCTCTACCCGCCCCAAATCCGGGCCTTTTTGTTGCTGTGGAGGGCTGAGCGATGGCGCTGTTTGAATACTTCCCGAACTACGTATGGAACCTTTCGCTGTCGATCGCGATGCAGTCTGGCGCGCAGCTTGGCGAGATCATCGATATGTGCGCGCCGATCAAGGAAAAGGCGGGCAAGGGTGAGGACGCGGGCACGCTCGAATTCATGACCGAATGGGTCAAGAAGGCCGAAACGCTGATCGCACTAGCTGCTGAAGACGAAACGCGCGGGCGCAATTTTTCCGCTTCGGCTAAACTTGAGCGCGCATCGCTTTACTTGTTCACCGCCGAACGGATGCAGGGACACGGCCACCCGGGCCGCGCGGCGACTTTTGCCCGTGCCCGCGCAATGTTCGACAAGTCGACGCTGCTCGGCATGTTCAACCGCGAGCGGGTGGAAATTCCGCTCGAGGGCGGCGGGACCATGCCAGCCTTGTGGACGCGCGCACCCGGAAGTGGAGCGAAACCGGCAGTAGTCTATTGCAACGGCCTTGATAGCTGCAAGGAGCTGCTGTTCTGGTCGTGGCTGCCCGATGCCTTGGCCAGGCGCGGCATTTCCACGCTGAGCGTTGACCAGCCCGGCACAGGTGAAGCGCTGCGGCTGCAGAACCTGCCTGCCACGCCCTATGCCGAGAACTGGGCTTCAAAAGCGGTCGATTGGCTTGAGCAGCAGTCAGACGTTGATGCCAAAAAAATCGGCATGACCGGCATTTCGCTCGGCGGCCACTATGCCCCGCGCGCGGTGGCCTATGAACCGCGCTTTGCCAGCGGCGCGTGCTGGGGAGCAAACCATAACTGGGCCGAAGTCCAGCAAAAGCGCATGCGCCGCGAAGGTGAGAACCCGGTGCCGCATTACTGGAGCCACGTATTCTGGGTGTTCGGCGCCAGCGACATGGAGGACTTTCTTGCCAAAGCGCAAGACATGAACCTGAATGGCCACATGGATCGGATCAAGGTGCCTTTCCTCGTCACCCACGGCGAGGGTGACCGCCAGATCGGCTTGGAATATGCCCATCAGGCTTTCGAGCAAATGACTAACAGCCCGCAACCCGAGCTCAAGATTTTTACCCCGCGCGAAGGTGGTGTCGAACACGTGGGTGCCGACAACATGGCCTATGGCCGCGACTATATCGCCGACTGGTTCGCCGATACCCTTGGAGGAAACACTGCATGACCCGCCGTTACGTCGACCTTTCAATGACGCTCAGCAACGATGTGATCAGCGATCCGCCGTTCCTCAAGCCGCACATCGATTATGAAAGCCACGAAGGCACCCGCCACGAACTGGAGAAGTTCTTTCCCGGTGCAGACATTGACAAAATGCGCGGTGGTGATCCGTTCTGCGCCTCCGAATGGGTCAAGCTGACAACGCATAGCGGCACCCATGTTGATGCGCCGTGGCACTATCATCACAGTCAGGATGCGGCATTGCCGGGTGGATCTCGTCCGTCACAAACGATTGATGAAATGCCGCTCGAATGGTTTTTCAATCGCGGTGCCAAGCTCGATTTCCGGCATATGGAAGACGGCTATGTGGTGACCGCTGCTGACGTTGAAGCCGAGCTCAAGCGGATTGGACATGATCTGCAACCGCTCGATATTGTCGTGGTCAACACCGCCGCCGGAATGGCGCTGGCAAATCGCGATCCCGATTATGTCAGTCGCGGTGCCGGGGTCGGTTATGAAGGCACAATGTACCTGCTTGAGCGCGGGGTGCGCGTTACCGGAACCGACGCATGGTCATGGGATGCGCCCTTTGAGCACACAAAGAATCAGGTCGCCAAAACCGGCGATGCCCAGCTCATTTGGGAAGGCCACCGCGCGGGCGTCGATATCGGCTATTGTCACATCGAAAAGATGCACAACCTTGAGGCAATCCCCGGAACCGGGTTCATGATCAGCTGCTTCCCGAACAAGATAAAAGGTGCGTCTGCTGGCTGGACCAGAGCGGTCGCGATTTTTGATGCGTGAGTGATTGAACCCTTGCGAGTGGGGAGAAGTTAAAATGATCAATCGCCGCTCAATGCTGTCGGGAAGCGCCGCGCTGGCAGCTTCGCCCGCGCTGGCGAAGCGCAAAATTCTGCCAAAGCCGGCGAATCCCACGTTCCCCAAGGGGTTTCTGTGGGGTGCCTCAACCGCCGGTCATCAGGTCGAAGGCAACAATGTCAACGCGGATTGCTGGCTGCTGGAGAATACCACGCCTTCGGTGTTTGCCGAGCCATCGCGCGATGCCGACAACAGCTTTGCCTTGTGGGCGAGCGACCTTGATCTGGTCAAAAGCATGGGCCTCACCAGCTATCGGTTCAGCCTCGAATGGGCCCGTATCGAACCGGAGCAGGGCTTTTTTTCACTGGCGATGCTCGACCACTATCGCGCCATGATCGCCGGCTGCCGGGCGCGAGGAATTATCCCGGTGGTGACATTCAATCACTTCACCACGCCGATCTGGTTTGCTGCGCAAGGCGGCTGGACCAACCCCAAGTCACCGGAAATGTTCGCCCGCTTCTGTGCCCGTGCGGCCAAGTATCTTGCCGCTGACATTGGCTATGCCCTGACGCTGAACGAGCCCAATCTGTCGAAGGTTCTGAGCACGATTTTGCCTCCCCAAGCCATTTCCCTCCAAGGCGAAATGTTGAAAGCGGCGGCCAAGAAGCTGGGCGTGGCCAAATTTGCCGCAGGCAACGCCATCGATTCGGCGGATATTGATCTTGCGACGATAAACATTTTGGCAGGGCACAAGGCGGGACGTGATGCGATCAAGGCGGTTCGACCCGACCTTCCGGTTGGGCTAAGCCTTTCGATGTTTGACGATCAAGCGGGAAGCAAGAATAGCATTCGCGATGCCATGCGGGTCAAATTCTATCAACCCTGGCTCGAAGCGGTAAAGCACGATGACTTTCTCGGCGTACAAAATTATTCGCGGCAAATCTGGGGCAATAGCGGAGCTCTGCCGCCGCCTGCGGGATCCGTCGTCGGCGATTTTGGCGAAGTCTATCCGCCTTCGCTCGGCAACAGCGTGCGCTATGCCCATGCGGCGACCGGGGTGCCGATCATGGTCACCGAAAATGGAGTGGCGACCGCAGATGACACCCTGCGAGCCAATTACATCCCCTTGGCACTCGCGGGGCTCAAGGCGGCGATCGACGACGGCGTCCCGGTGATGGGGTATTTTCACTGGTCGCTGCTCGACAATTTCGAATG
>JANNZB010000255.1:0-3635 GCA_031410395.1 Novosphingobium sp. | reverse complement strand
GCATTTCGGTTCGGGCTGGACCTGGCTGGTGATCGAGGACGGCGCGCTTGCCGTGATCACCACCCACGATGCGGGAACGCCGCTCGCCGAAGATCCGGGGATGATACCGCTGTTGACCATCGATGTCTGGGAGCATGCCTATTACGTCGATTGGAAAAATGAGCGCCCCAAATATCTGACTGCATTGCTCAAAAACTTGACAAATTGGGAGTTTGCGAGCGACAACTTTGAACGCCATACTGTTTGGCAATACGATGCGGCGAGAGTGCATGTTTAGGGGCTTTGCGGCCCTGCATTACTGACCGCGCCTCCACAGGCGTATTGGTCGACCGGTTCTCTGCGGCAAACGCCGGAACCAATTCCGATAAACTGTGTTTTGCCCGCTAGGCGGTAGTGAGGTTCGTATGGCTAAGGTCGTGTTTCTGGACAAGTTGGATCGCAACCGTGCACGTGGTCCTGCGGCATCGCTCGTTTCGCTAACCGCAGCGCGGGTCGAGCGCGTTGCCTTGATTGGCACCATACCGCCACGCCGCTGCGGAATTGCGACCTTCACATCAGATTCGCGCGATGCCCTGCTGCAGGCGCAGCCAGACCTGACCGTCGATATTTACGCGTTGGACGATGGTACTGCAGCAGCGAATGCTGAGGGTGCCGCGCATGTAATCCCGCAGAATAGCGCAGGAGCCTATCAATCTGCCGCGCGCCAGATCAATAACAGCGGCGCCAACATTGCGTGGCTTCAGCATGAGTTTGGCATATTCGGCGGGCCAGATGGCGAAATGGTCATAGACCTGATTGAACATCTCGAGGTCCCGCTCGTGGTGACGCTGCACACTATCCTCGAAAATCCCTCACCCAATCAGCGCCGAATAACTGAAGCAATAATCCGCCACGCTGAGGTTTTGATCGTGATGGCCGAAAAAGCGCGCGAGCTCCTGAAGGGCCGCTATGGTGTTTCGGATAAGCAGATCAAGGTCATCCCGCACGGCATACCTGACCGCGCCTATCTCGCCCCTGAGCAGGCCAAGCCCGAATTCGATCTGGCCGGCCGCGATGTCATTTTAACATTTGGCCTGCTCTCACCCGACAAGGGCATTGGCGACATGATCGAGGCGCTGCCCGCGATCGTTCGCGATTGTCCGACGGCAATCTATCTCGTGCTGGGGGCAACCCACCCGCATATCATTGCCCATGAAGGCGAAGCCCTACGCGAAAGATTACAAGCGCGCGCCAGCCAATTGGGTGTGAGCGACCATGTGCGGTTCGTTGATTCTTTCGTCGATCTTGATCTGCTCACCCGCTATCTGCAGGCCGCCGATGTCTATGTAACACCCTACCACAACCCCAATCAGATCACGTCAGGCACGCTTGCCTATGCGATCGGGCTGGGAAAGCCGGTGGTTGCCACACGGTATGTCCATGCGCAGGAAGTTCTGTCCGATGGCACCGGTATTCTGGTGCCATTCCGTGATCCTGCCGGGCTGGCCCGCGCGATCAGTGACCTGCTGCGCGATGATGGGCGCAGGGAACGGATGGCCATGCGCGCCTATCGCCTGGGACGCTCGATGGTCTGGGAGCGTTATGGCAAGACCGTGATGGCAAACTTTGCCGCGTTGACGGCCGAAGTGCCGGTCGAACTCATCAAACACCAGATCTCCAATCCGGTTGCGGGTACGGCGGCGTTACGGCGGCTGACTGATGGAACCGGGATGTTTCAGCACAGCCGCTTCGGCGTGGCGGATCGCAATCATGGCTATTGCATTGATGACAATGCCCGCGCCCTGGCGCTGGTGGCGATTGCTGATGATCTGGTTGAGCCTTTGCGCAGCGACCTGGCGATGGTCTATGCCGCTTTCGTCCAGCATGCATGGAACGCTCAGCTGGGTGTGTTTCGCAATTTCATGCATTTTGACCGCCATTGGCTTGAAGATGGCGGCTCTGACGACAGCAACGGCCGCACGTTGTGGGCACTTTCACTTGCGGCTACGCGGCGTCGGGGCTCACCGATTGGCGCGTGGGCGAACGAGCTTTATCGCGAATCGTCGTTTCGCCTGCAATCGCTGCATTCGCTCAGGGCAGTGGCGTTTTCAGTGTTGGCTTCGGTAGAAATGCTGCGTGGCGGATTGGCTACGCTTGTCTCCGCAGAAATCCTCAAACAAGGCGCGGCAGCATTGCTTCGCGGTGTGGAAGCGCACAGCCGGCCGGACTGGAACTGGTTTGAGCCGGTTCTGGCTTATGACAATTGCCGGTTATCAGAGGCGCTGATTTCTGCCGGCAGTGCGCTGGGCGATGAGGGGATGCGTCGGGTGGGGCTTGATACGCTTGACTGGATCATGCAGCGGCAAATCTCCGAGACCGGTCAGTTCCGGCCCATTGGCTCCGAAAGTTTCGGCAATGCCTATGCGCCGCCCAAACAGTTTGACCAGCAGCCGCTCGAAGCGCTGGCCGCGATTGAGGCATGCATTGCCGCGCAAAATGTTGATCCTGACACGAAATGGACCGATTGGGGCGAAAAGGCCTATGCTTGGTTCGTTGGCGAGAATGACTTATGGGTTGCTGTGGCCGATCAGGAATCGGGTGAATGCTTTGATGGCCTCACCCCCCAGGGCCGCAATGGCAATTGCGGAGCGGAATCTGTGCTTGCATGGCAAATGTCAACGCGCAGAATTCTCGATTTGCGTGCTACGGTCACAGCGCAGGATAAAAACTATTCGGGGTTGGAACCGGTGAATCTATTGTTTTGGGGGGTGGGAGCGAGTGAAGCTTGAACTGATACAGCATCCCCTCCGATTGACGGCCGACCCGACAAGGGTCGTGGTTCGCCCTTTCAACCTCGAATGGCAAGCGCGCGGCAGCAATTCGAGCCGTTTGAGCAAATTGGTTGAACGTATAATGGCGCTTGACCGCCGGACGGTGCGATCCGAACTGGCGCTGGTTTACCAGGATTTCGGCAGCCGCCACTGGCAGACACGCAACGTTTTCAGCAACAGATTTCAATTTGCCGCCGCTCAGCTCGAACTTGACGTCCAGGCGATCAGAAGCGAACGGCAGGAGTTGATTGGCGCCTATCTGTGCCACGAATACAGCTATGCCTCGGCAGCGGTTATGAACCCGAGCATCACGCTGCATCCTGATCAAAGCGGCATGGAAGCGGGTGCTCACCGCATCGTCTTGACTTTTCGTGCGGTTGGTGAGGGGCACATCAGCTCGGTGGGGTTCCGTGAGGGCATCGTCACGGCAAACCGGCACTTCGAATTGCTGCCACTGCCTCCACTGGCGACAGCAGCTGCCTTGGCTCAGGGCGATAATATTCGCCATGAAGGCTCGGTCACTGTTTTGCGCGATGATGACAGCAGCATTTCAGGCACCGTACTGTTTCCAGTCACCCCCGCTCAAAGCAACGGGCTTGAAGACTTGCGCATCACCCGCTTTCACAATCAGGCGGGCGAACGCGAGTGGCTGGGCACATACACCGCCTATAGCGGCAGAGGCATTCAGTCTGAACTGTTGCGGACCAAGGATTTCAAAAGTTTTGACCTCATTCCAATGCGCGGCGCGGCGGCTGGAAACAAGGGCATGGCCCTGTTTCCGCGCTTGTTTGGTGACGAATATCTGATGATTGGGCGGCAGGATGG
>JANNZB010000254.1:0-2323 GCA_031410395.1 Novosphingobium sp. | reverse complement strand
TCAGCACCACCCGGCCATAGGTCTGCGCGACCATGTGCGGAAACGCCTCGCGAACAACGTGAAAAGCGCCGCGCAGGTGGACCGAAAGGACGCTCTCGAAATCCTCGTATGACATTTCGGTGAGCGGGGCGCGGCGGACGTTTCCTGCGGAGTGTATGACAATATCGACACGGCCAAAGGCGTCCATCGCCGCTTCGATAATCGCCTTGCCGCCTTCGGGTGTGGCGACGGAATCGGTGGAGGCCACAGCTTCACCTCCGCCCGCGCAAATTTCTGCCGCAAGATCATGCGCCGGGTCTTCGATATTGGCATCGCCGCGCATTGATGCGCCGACGTCGTTGATCACCACTTTGCACCCGCGCCCTGCGAGCAGCCGCGCATAGGCCGCGCCAAGCCCGCGCCCGCCGCCGGTAATCACCGCCACGCGGCCATCATAACGCAGCTCAGTCATGCCACTGTCCCCCCTGCGCGCAATGCCGCAATCCGGTCTGCACCCAGCCCGAGAATATTACCCAGAATTTCGTCGGTGTGCTCGCCCAATACCGGCGGAGCGGTGACCGGGGCCTGCTCTTCATCAGCAAATCGGATGGGGCGACCCACCAGCGGGATAGTTCCCAGCGTCTTGTGTTCGGCCTCCACCACCACCCCGCGCGCCTGCGATTGCGGCGAATTGAGCGCATCGAGTACCGACAAAATGGGCGCGTGGGGCACTTCGTGCGCGGTAAACAGCGCCTGCAGATCATCCATAGTTTGCAGCGCTGTAACCGCCGAAATTCGAGCGTTGATCTCCGCGCGCGCATCGCGCCGGCCTGCTACTGAGGTGAAACGCGGATCCTGCGCCCAATCATCCATCCCCAGCGCCGCGCAGGTTTTCGCCCAGAAAGCGTTGGTCAGGCAGGCGATGACAATCGAACCATCGCTCGCCGGAAAAATGCCATAGGGCACCAGATAGGCATGTTGCGATCCTTGCGGCTGTGGGTCGTTCCCGGTGAACCATGCGAGCTGCGGCAGATAGGCGTTGAGGCCAATCAGCCCTTGGACTAGACTGACATCGATCAGCCGTCCTTTACCGGTGCGCGTGCGTTCAAACAGCGCGGCCAGAATGCCGATCGGCCCGGAAATCCCGCCCACCAGATCGCCAATCGGAATGCCCATTTTCATCGGCGGCTGGCCGGGCTCGGCATTCATGTGCAGCGCGCCCGACATGGCTTGCAGCACGATGTCGAAAGAGGGGCGGTCCTTCATCGGGCCGGTCATGCCGTAGCCCGAAATTGCGCAATAGATCAGCGCCGGATTGATTGCTTTGAGCCCCTCGTACCCCAGGCCCAGCCGGTCCATCACGCCGGGGCGGTAGTTCTCGATCAGAATGTCGCTCTTGGCCGCGAGGTCTTTTGCCAGTTGCAGCCCTGCCGGGTCTTTGAGATCGATGACGATGGATTTTTTGCCTCGATTGATGGCGAGGAAATAGTGGCTCTCGCCTTCGCGCATCGGCGGGAAAGTGCGCGTATCATCGCCGCTTCCCGGCGGTTCGATCTTGATCACTTCCGCGCCAAGGTCCGCCAGCGCAAGGCTGGCAGCGGGGCCTGCGAGGACCCGCGTGAAATCAAGCACGCGGATGCCAGCGAGCGGACCGGGCCATGATTGCGTTTCAGTCATTGACCGCCCTTAGCAAGCCTCGTGTCATTTGGATAAGGGCATTGCTGATAGCAAATACCACTCCATTATCGTCATCCTGAACTTGTTTCAGGATCCATCGTGCCTCGATACTCCGACGCCAGCGTTAAAAGCACGGCGGCGCGGACAGCTGTTCTAACCAACAACTGGACAAGCCGGAGAAATGGATCCTGAAACAAGTTCAGGATGACGAGTTTGGGCTGGTGGAAATGCGTATGCAACTGCCCCTCCCCTGAAGAGGAGGGGCAAAAGGCATCAACCCTTGCTCGGAAGCTCAGCCACCGAAGTGCCAAACGCCGAAAGTTCGCCGCGATGGGTCGTAGCTTTCTGTTCGACTTCGACAAACTTCTTGCCGTTTTCTTCGAACTTGCGCTTCACAACGCCGTCGATGAACATGGCATCGCCATCGGGGTTGTGGCGGCGGATCTGGCAATTGCTGCTGGTCAGGAAACCATCATCACCGATCCAGTTGGTCATGTGATGCGTCAGCCATGAACAACGCTCGGGGCCGTAATCGTAAGCACCCGGCGCGCCGACTTCGAGAGCGAAAGCTTCGTCCCAGTGAACCCGCTCAGGGCAATCTGGCACATTGAAGCGGTTCTTGATCGCGAGGCCCGGATGCGCCTGCTGCATCTTCCACGCCATCTTG
>JANNZB010000253.1:0-3947 GCA_031410395.1 Novosphingobium sp. | reverse complement strand
AATCGACCTGGTCATCTCCGACGACCAGAACAAGCCGGACGTCGGCCTGAACGCTGCACGCAAGTGGCTTGATAGCGACAAGGTGGACGCGATCATCGGTGGCTCCGGCTCAGCCATAGCGCTTGGGATCCAGACGCTGATGAAAGAAAAGCAAAAGCCCTACCTGATTGCCGGGACTGTCACCTCCGACCTTACAGGCAAAGCGTGCTCGCCGATGGCAATACAGTTCCTGGTCGATACCTATTCGCTGCCCAAGGCTGGCGTACAGGGCCTGATCAACGGTGGCATCAAGACCTACTTCTTCGTCACTGTTGACTACGCATTTGGTGCGGCACTGCAGTCAGAGGCCACCAAGTTTATCGAGGCCAGTGGCGGCAAAATACTGGGTTCTGTTAAGCATCCTTTGGGCGCGACCGACTTCTCTTCATATTTGTTGCAGGCCCAAGCCAGTGGTGCCAAAGGAATCGTTGTGCTCAATGCCGGTGCGGACGTGGCCAATGCGCTCAAGCAGGCAGCCGAGTTCAAAATTGCCAAGGGTGGACAGGCTGTCAGCGTATTCGGCATGACCATCAACAGTGTCACCGCGATGGGCCAAGACGTAGCTGCCGGCCTGCGCATCACAGTGCCGTCCTACTGGGACAAGGACGATGAGTCACGCGCCTGGAGCAAGCGGTTCATGGACCGCAACAATGGCGTCGTGCCCACTTACATCATGCAAGGGGTCTACAGCGCCATGACGCATTACCTGAAGGGGGTGCAGGCTGCCGGTTCCGATGCCGGCCCGGCCGTGATGGCCAAGATGAAGGCTACCCGCATCAATGATGCGTTCATGAAGAACGTCGCGATCCGTGAGGACGGCCAGGTTATGCGCCCGGTCTACCCGGTGGAGGTAAAGCCCGCATCGGCGTCCAAGTCCAAGTACGACTACTACACGCTTGGCGCGGCCATTCCCGCTGACCAGATCTTCCGCCCGATGTCCGAAGGCGGTTGCGACTTCGTCAAGAAGTAATCCGGTAAGTCCATCCACGATGTCGACGCCCCGCCTGTTCACGCCCTGGCAGATGCGCCGTGTGGTGACGCGCAACCGCGTTGCAATCTCGCCGATGCAGCAATACTCGGCGGAACATGGCCACGCCAATGACTGGCACCTGGCCCACTTGGCGCGTTTCGCGATGGGTGGTGCAGGCATCGTGTTCGTCGGCTCCTCTGCGGTAGAGGAGCGAGGGCGCAACACCCATGGCGACCTGGGCCTGTGGAGTGACACCCAGACCGAACCGCTTGCTCGTGTGGCGCATGCCTTGTCACGCAGCGGCGCAGTGGCCGGCATTCAGTTGGGCCATTGCGGGCGCAAGGCGGGCCTGCAGAAGTGGTGGGAGGGACACGGACCTCTGGGCCCGGCCGATACCGCGCGCGGCGAAGGACCCTGGCCCGTGGTGGGTCCCAGCCCGCTGCCGGTAGACACGCATTACCCAATACCCAGCGCGCCCGATGCGGCCGGCGTGGCGCAGATCGTGCAGTCCTGGGGTGAGGCTGCGCGCCGCGCGCGCGACGCTGGATTCGAGGCGCTGGAGATTCACGGGGCACACGGCTATCTGATCCACCAGTTCCTGCATCCGGTCTCGAACCAGCGAGGCGATCGCTACGGTACAGATCGATGGACATTCGCGCTCGAGGTAGCCGAAGCTGTGCGCAGTGAATGGCCCGACGACCTGCCGCTGTTCTGGCGTCACACGCTGGCTTATCCGGAGGACGGCGGCTTCGAGTTGGAAGAAACTGTTGCGTTCACGCGTGCATTGCAGGCACGCGGCGTGGATGTGCTGGATTGCTCCTCCGGTGGCGGCATCTCTGGCTATCCGGCCGATGGCAAGCGCGTACCCCGGGGCCTTGACTTCCGCGCTGACGTGGCGCAGCAGATCCGTAGTGCGACAGGCATAGCCATCATGGGCGTAGGCTTGGTGATCAACCCGCACGCGGCCGAACAGCACTTGCAGCAGGGGCAGGCCGACCTTGTTGCGATCGGGCGCGAAGCTCTTTATAACCCCAACTGGGCCCTGCATGCCGAGGATGCGCTCGGGGCCAATGCTGACTATGCAAGCTGGCCACTGCAGTACCGCATGTGGCTGGCTCGCCGCGCCCCGGTTGCCGACCGATTGCGTGCGGCCGCCCCGACAACGATGACAGCCTGAATACCACCCTGTCGCCAAATTTTAGTTCCATGAACATACCTACTATTGCCAGTCCGACCCGCGATCGCCTCGGAGAGTCTCCTGTCTGGGACGCCCGCGAACAATGCCTTTACTGGGTCGATTCCAAAGGCCCGTTGGTTCGCCGGCTGCACCTGGCCTCAGGCACACGCACCGAGTGGATCGTCTCCAGCGACGTGGGCTCGATTGCGCTCACAGAAAGCGGCCGTCTGCTGATGGCGCTGGAAGACGGTTTCTACCTGCTTGACACAGTTGCTGGCGCAACGCGCAAGGTAGCATCAGTAGCGCACAACGGTCTGCGCATTCGCATGAACGACGGCCGTACCGACCGGCAGGGGCGCTTTGTGGCGGGCTCTCTGGTAATGGGCCGGCACGACAAGGATGGCGCTATTTACCGTCTGGAAAAGGACGGCAGCGTGACCACGCTGATCCCTGGTATCGCTCTGGCCAACAGCACCTGCTTCAGTCCCGATGGCCGCACCATGTATTTCTCCGATAGCCTAAGCGATACGGTGTGTGCGGTGGACTACGATGCGTCTTCCGGACAGATTGGCTCGCCACGATCACTGATGAACACGCGTGCTCAGGGGTCCGCACCCGATGGCGCTACGGTCGATGCCCAGGGCTGTCTTTGGGTGGCTCTGGTGCAGGCCGGCAAGCTCGGCCGCTACGCAGCAAATGGCAACCTCGTGCAACTATATGAGGTTCCCACACCATTCCCGAGTTGCCCATGTTTCGGTGGCCCCGATCTGGACATTCTTTTTGTAACCAGTCTGAGCAACACCGGCAACCTGATGAAGACAGATCACCCCGATGGCGGGGCATTGTTCGCCTTCCACGATATGGGAGTACGTGGCCTGCCGGAAGTGCGTTTCGATGATCGGGCCCTGGCATGAGCACGCTGCGGCCAACCGACAGTTCCCCTGGGAATGACCCGGTGATTCTGCGTACGCGCGGACTTTGCAAGGAGTTCCGCGGTTTCCATGCGGTGCGCAACGTTTCACTCGAAGTGCGGCGTCATACCATCCATGCGCTGATCGGTCCTAATGGTGCCGGCAAGACCACCTGCTTCAACCTGCTTACAACCTTTCTGCCGGCCAGCGCTGGCACTATCGAGTTCAACGGCCGGGATATCACGCGCAGCGACCCGGCCAGCGTGGCCGCCAGCGGCCTGGTAAGGTCGTTCCAGATATCAGCGGTCTTCGGCCAAATGACGGTGCTCGACAACGTGCGCGTGGCATTGCAGCGCAAGACAGGTGGGACGTTCGCTTTCTGGCGCAGCGATAGGGTATTGGAGCGGCACAACCATCGGGCCCTCGAATTGCTTGGTTCGGTGGGGCTGGAGCCTTACCAGGGTTTCAAGGCTGCTGACTTGTCTTACGGGCGCAAGCGCGCGTTGGAACTCGCGACCACGCTGGCATTGGACCCGGAGCTGATCCTGCTTGATGAACCCATCGCTGGACTGGGCCATGAGGACATTGGCCCGGTCACGCGGCTGATCGCCGAAGTGGCGAAGCAGCGGACGGTGCTGATGGTGGAACACAACATGAAAGTTGTCGCCGAACTGTGTGACCGAATCACAGTACTGCAGTCGGGTGAGGTGTTGGCCGAAGGAAGCTACGACGAAGTGTCACGCGATCCCAGGGTGATCGACGCCTATGTGGGAGATGCTATGGATGCCTCCCTGCCCATGGGCAAGGAAATGAGATCGCTATCAGGCAAAAGCATGAACAGCCGTCTATC
>JANNZB010000252.1:0-1801 GCA_031410395.1 Novosphingobium sp. | reverse complement strand
CCTCGTTCTTGGCTTCGCCGGAGCAACTTATGACATCGTGATCGACGCGTATCGGATCGAATTGCTCGACGCTAAGCAACTTGGTGTCGGGTCCGGCATGTCGCAATATGGCTGGCGTATCGGAGCCTTTCTGGCGGGAACCGTAGCGCTATGGGGTGCCGCAAAGGTCGATTGGACATTCGGCTATCTTGCGTGCGTTCCGCTTGCTTTGTCGGCCGTGCTGGTGTCGCTATGGGGCGGGGAACCCGAGCGCCGTAATGTGCAAGATTGGCCGCAGCGTGCCAGCGTCGGCAGTTACCGCAAGCTGCTCTTGGCCGTCCCGATTGTTCTGGTAGCCGCATTCGGTCTGGATGATCTGCTCGACTCCAACATACTTTTTCGGATCGCGATTTTCGGGTTTATCTATCCGATTTTTGATCTGAGCATCCGACGGGCACATGACGCTGGCTGGTCCGGCTATGTGGTCTGGCTATTCGTACTGCCGGTGCTTGCGGCACTAGCAGGGAACCTGACTTTCTTCGAAATTGCATGTGGGGCAGTCTTTCTTTTGGCAGTCGTGCTTTCGGTCATCCCCGGGCAGACAGGCGCAAATCGTTTTGGCGACTCTCCTCAGATGCTAAAGAAGCGCAACGTCATCGGACCTATGGTCGAGTTTTTCCGGCGGCAGGGCGCGTGGCTGATCTTCATTTTCGTATTGGTGCACAAGATCGGCGATACGATGGCGAACCTCATGGTGCGCGATCTGTTCGTATCGAAAGGGTTCACGAAAGCGGAAATCCTGTTCGCCGATGTTTGGGTCGGCTTCTTCGCGCTCATGGTCGGCATTTTCGTCGGTGGGATCATCTACGCCCGTTGGGGAATGAAAAATGCAGTTATGGTCAGCTTGCTTCTGATGGGTATTTCGAACCTCAGCTTCGCGGTGTTGGCAAGCATCGACCGTTCGGTTGCGATGATGGCCTTCACTATGGGGTTCGAAAACTTCGCCAGCGGGGTCGGCGGCGTGGCGATAGTCGCCTTCCTTTCCGCCGTCTGCAATCTTCGCTTTACAGCGACACAGTTCGCCATGCTCTCCGCAGCTGCTGCCATTCTGGGTCGGTTCCTGACTGGTTCGCTGGCAGGACGCTTGATCGACTCGATTGGTTATCCGTCGTTTTACCTGCTGACGACGGCACTGGCGGTGCCGGGGATCATGCTCTTTTTTGTGCTTATGCGTAGCGGCCTCGTCGATGCGGCGATGGGTAGCGCGGGTGGAGTTGTGTCGGATGAGTCCGTCAAAGACTGATCGGCCGTCCTAAATCCGCCAGCGCATCGCCGAGCGCCTGTGCCACTGACAGCGCGGGTGACAGGTCGAGGGTGGCGGTGACGCGCGACAGGGCGGCGCGGGCGGATTCGGGATGGGCGGTGCCAATCTCGATGGCGCGCAGGATCGCCGCCTCACCCTCGGTCATGCGCGGGCAGCAGCACGGGGCAATGGGTATGGCGCGTTGCGACACGCGCGACAATTCCTGCATCAACACGCGCAGAAACATCAGCGGGCGGCGATAGCCTATGCCGAAGGTGCCGATGAGAAGGTTCGTGGCGGAGGCATCCTCCAGCCCGCCCGCCGCAATTCGCCGCAACGCAATCAGCAGGGTCCGCGCGACTTTCTGGTCTGGTGCGGTGTGCGGGACGAGCAGGGCGAGGGTGTCTGGCTGAGTCATTAGGGCGTCCTCTGGCGGCGGTTCGCACAGAGTAAACGCTAATGCGAGTCGTTCGCAAGTTATATTCTTTCCTTGTCCCTACTTCGCTCTCCCAAAGGGAG
>JANNZB010000251.1:0-3593 GCA_031410395.1 Novosphingobium sp. | reverse complement strand
ACGAGGTGTTGTTGGCGCTGTACTGATTGTTCGAGAAAATCTTGTGCGAAGTAGCGTCGGAGCCTGTGATTTCGAAATAGGCTTCATGCCCTTCGGCAATCCGTGCAGTTGCACGGCCATAATAGGTCAGCGTTTCAATTGGCTGCTGAATGGTTGCGGCGCGGCTCGTATCCCATGCGCAGGCAAGGCCCGCGCTGGCGTTGACATAAAGCGCCGAATCGTAATTCATCCCGCCGTCCATCGACGCGCAACCGCCGCCGCCCGGCAAGCGAAGGATATTAACGCCGCCAGAGGCTGCCTGGGTTGTGCCCGGAATGAAAAAGCCAGGGTTTGTCAAAAGCGAAGTCGCGCCAGTGGTCCCGCCGAGCAGGGTGCCAGTTTGGCTAATGCCAACACCGGCGGCAGTCGGGTTAATTGAAAACGCATTGGCCAATGGCGTCCCGCGCGTGTCAATCGAAAGCCCGCGATTGGGTTGGTTGCCGTTCACAAAATCGCGCTGATTTCCGTAAAGCGCGCCGTTCCAGCTCTTGCTGACCGCCGCCATAATGTTGAAGCCCTGCTCGTCGAGCTTGCCGTAACCGACAGTACCGGAAATGCGGTAGATGGGACTGTCACCCTTCTCGGTAATGTCGGTGAAGCCGGTGATGTTGATTCCGGTGAAATTCTTTTTGGTGATGAAGTTGATCACCCCGCCGATTGCATCGGTTCCATAAATCGCCGAAGCGCCGTCCTTAAGCACTTCGATACGCTCAATCGCCGCGAAAGGGATCTGGTTCACGTCAACTGCCGAGCCTTGGAGCCCGTGGGCGGCAATTCGCCGACCGTTGAGCAGAACCAGCGTTGCGGCGCTGCCCTGACCGCGCAGGTTAGCGGCTGAAAGGCCGTTGGTGCCGCGTGCGGCGCCTGATACAACGTCAGAATTCGATGCCAGATTATCGGCGCCGTTGCCATTGGCTGCCAGATAGGAAATGAACTGCTCGGGGTTGCTGATGCCCTCGCGGCTCAGGTCACCCGGAGTTATAATTTCCAGCGGCAATGCGCTTTTGCTCGGGTCCTGTGTGATGCGTGATCCAGTGACGATAATCGCCTTGCCTTCATCGGCGCTGGCATCGCTGGCTGCTGGCTTATCCTGAGCGAGAGCCGCGCTAGGCAGAAATGCCAGTGCGACGATAGCCGAACCGGTGGCGAGCGCCACGCGAAGTGCAGTATGATTACGCATGAAAAACCCCTGTCAAGAATGGCTTGCCCGTCCCCACGGGCTAATGAGCGAGAATATGCTTCATTCTTGAAGCGATGCCAGCATTTTTGCGTGTTATGGCTTAGCCGCGCAGAGAATGCCGCGCAGGCGTTGCCAAGTAGCAACAATTGGTCCGGATCAATTCGCCTCGGCGACGAGCAGCAATGCCTTGTCCATCGCCCGGGTCGCTTTGACATTTTCGGGCACATCGTTGGCATAGGCCGAGAAAATCAGCATTTTGCCGCTTTTTGTGGTGAGGAAACCGGCGAGTGCATTGGTGGCGTTGAGCGTACCGGTTTTCGCCATGATCTTGCCTTCAAGCGCCGTGCCTTTGAACCGCTTTGACAGCGTGCCATCGATCCCGCCAATCGGTAAAGTCGTCTTGAACCGCGCGCCCCACGGATGTCCTTGCGTCCAGCGCAGGAAGGAAACCATTCCGCGTGGCGAGACGCGGTTATAGCTCGACATGCCCGAGCCATCGGCGAAGAAATACTGCTGCGGTTTCAGGCCAGCTTCGGTGAGCAAGGCGGTGACGACCTTCTGTCCACCCTCAATCGATCCATCACCGCTTTCAGCCCCCAGCCGCCGGAGCAACAGTTCGGCGTGGAGGTTCTGGCTTTGCTTGTTTATGATCGTCAGGTCTTCGGCAAGCGGTGGGGGGGCGGTACCGGCCTTGTCAATTTCCTCGCGCGCCATCGCGCCTGCGAGCGCAGCGACGTCAGCAACGTCGTTTGCCTGGTCGCTGGTGCTTTCGGTTCTGCGCTCGCTCCAGTGTTTGGCTGAAACCTTGCCGCCAATCACTACCCCGCGCTTGCGAAGCGCCTGGGCAAAAGCCCAGGCGGTATATTCGGCTGGGTCATCAATGCCTAGCACCAGCTTCACCGGCGCTGATCCCAGTTTGATCGCACCCATAACTCGCACGATATTGCTGCCAGGCATCCGGGTGAATTCAATGGGTTTGGGTTGATCTTCGACACTGGGCGCGGGCAGGGCGGGTGTGGGCACGGTCTGCTCCGGACCGGGGATAGCGGCGGCGGCCATTTCCACCTTGCTGTAGCTGACCGCGCGGTTTTCAAAGGCGAAATAACTTGGCCCTACAATCGACGGCGGGCCTCCGTCCTTGCCGGGACTGACTGTCACCACCACTTCGTTGTTATCGAGGCTCAGCGCGGAAATGCCGGTTCCGGAATCGGTTGGAATGTTGTTCCAGCTCATCCCCGGGCTCCATCGCTGATCGAGGAACGCGGTGTCATCACCAGTGACATTGCCGACGCGGCGGGTTTTCGCCGCAACCTCGACGGCCAGCGCGTCAAGACAATCGACCTTGCAGTCCCTGGCCGAGGAAAGCCGCGCATCGCCGCGCCCGTAAAGCACAACGTCGGGCACTTTGGTCTTCGATCGGATAAGGTAGGCGCTGGTCCGCGCGCCGACATCGGGCTGATCGATGTCGGTGAATTTCCACAGCGCCGCCGCCGTAGTGAACAGCTTGGTGTTTGATGCCGGGACATAGCGCCCCTCAGGATCAAGCGCGACTATCTCCTTGCCGTCACTATCTGCGACCACCACACCCCATCGGATGCCGGGGCCAGCTTCGGCGAGAACCTGAACCACTTGCTGCTGCAGACCGTCAGCGGCGACTGCGGGCACGGGGGCGGGAAGCAGGGCAAAGGCGGCGATCAGGTGCAATCTCATAGGCCCAGCCTAGCGCCCACCGCCGCCCATGCAAGACGCCGCTTTGCCCGCGCCATCATCCCGGCGATGCTCTGGTGGCACAAGATCACTGGTCAACCGCGCCGCACCCTGCAAGGTTACCCCATGTATCGCGCCGGGAATAACCGGACCGTAGGGGTAGAGGAATTATTATGGCTCTGGCCGCAAGTGAAGGCGATAGCTCGCAACCGAACGATCCAAAGGCAATGTGGATGGCCTTGATCGGTCTTATCACCTTCAATGTCATCGTCGGCAGCATCTTTGGTTCGCCTGGCGTTCTGCTTAAGCCGATGGCCGCGCGGCTTGGTGCGTCTATTGAGATGGTTTCAGCAGGATCGCTGGCAGTTATTGTTTCCTCAGCAATTTTTGCTCCGATGATCGGCAGTTTGGCCGCGCGCATGTCGCTTCGTGTGCTGCTGATCTGTGCGGCGCTTATGCTTTCTGCGCACTGGTTCCTTATGGCTTTCACCCAAAGCTATGCGGTGTACATCGGCTCCTACTTTTTTCTGCTCGGGCCATGCATGTCAATTGGCGCCTCGATTGTTCCGCCAACCCTGGTGACGCGCTAGTTCAACCGCAATCGCGGGCTGGCAATTGGTCTGGTACATCTGCCCATTCTTGTTGCAGCCATGCCGCTCGCCATCGC
>JANNZB010000250.1:0-4200 GCA_031410395.1 Novosphingobium sp. | reverse complement strand
CGGGCGTGGGCAAGACTGCCGTGGTCGAAGGCTTTGCCAAGCGCATCGTCGATGGCGACGTGCCGCCGGTGCTCCAGGGGGTGACGCTGCGCAGTCTCGACATTGGCCTGATGCAGGCCGGTGCTTCGATGAAGGGCGAATTTGAAAAGCGCCTGCGCCAGGTGATTGACGAGGTTGAGGCGAGCACGACGCCGATCATCCTGTTCATCGATGAAGCGCACACGCTGATCGGCGCAGGCGGGCAGGCGGGCACCGGCGATGCCGCGAACCTGCTCAAGCCAGCACTTGCACGCGGTAACCTGCGCACGATTGCCGCGACGACCTATGCAGAATACCGGCAGTATTTCGAAAAAGACCCGGCGCTGACCCGCCGCTTCCAGACGGTCGATGTTGGCGAGCCGGAAACCGGCAAAGCAATTTCCATGATTCGCTCGATCGCGCCAATGATGGAGAAGCATCACAACGTCGTGGTGCTTGATGAAGCAGTTGAGGCTTCGGTGAAGCTGTCGCAGCGCTATGTCCCGGCACGGCAATTGCCCGATAAGGCGGTGAGCCTGCTCGATACCGCCTGTGCGCGCGTTGCCGTATCGCAGCACGCGACGCCCGCGCAGGTCGAGGACCGCAAGCGGCGCGTCGAACTGCTCGAAGTTGAACGCGAAGTCGCCGGGCGTGAAGCCGGCGGACAATACACGTCAGGCCAGTGCATTCCAAAGCTCGATGAGGCCATTGCCGAAGCCAAGACCGAATTCGAAGAGATCACCGGCAAGTGGGACCGCGAGAAAGAAGCACTGGTTAGCGTAGTTACTGCGCGCGACGCGCTGTTCGAAGCACGCAAGACGGCGGGCGACGGAGTGGTTGAAAGCGAAGACGAGCTTAAAGCCGCGCTAAGCGCCACGATTGCCGCGATGCACGATGTCCAGGGCGACAGTCCGATGGTCTTTGGTGTCTGCGATCAAGACGCGGTGGCTGCCGTTGTCGGTGACTGGACCGGTATCCCGATGGGCCGCATGGTCAAGAACGAGATCGAAAGCGTTTTGACCATCGCCGACCAGCTCAAAAAGCGCGTCATCGGCCAGGATCATGCGATGGAAGCAATTGCCAAACGCATCCAGACCAGCCGCGCCAAGCTCGATAACCCCAACAAGCCCGTGGGCGTATTCATGCTCTGCGGGCCATCGGGTGTCGGCAAGACGGAAACCGCGATGGTGCTCTCCGAACTGCTGTTTTCCGGCGACGACAGCCTGATCGTCATCAACATGAGCGAGTTTCAGGAGGCGCACACCGTATCGACCCTCAAAGGCGCTCCGGCTGGTTATGTCGGCTATGGTCAGGGCGGCGTGCTGACCGAGGCGGTGCGGCGTCGCCCCTATTCCGTGGTGCTGCTTGATGAGGTGGAAAAGGCCCATCCTGACGTGCACGAGATGTTCTTTCAGGTGTTCGACAAGGGCTTCATGAACGATGCCGAGGGGCGCTATATCGATTTCAAGAACACGCTGATCCTGCTGACCTCCAATGCCGGAACCGACCTCATCACGACGATGAGCGAAGACGAGGAGATGAAGCCTGATCCCGAGGCGCTCGCCACCGCGCTGCGCCCCGAACTGCTCAAGGTGTTCCCGCCCGCGCTGCTCGGCCGCTTGCTGGTGCTGCCATACTACCCACTGTCACCAGATATGCTCAAAGGTATTGTCCGCATCCAGCTCAACCGCATCGTCAAACGCATTGCTGATAGCCATGACATCGCCTTCACCTATAGTGCCGATGTGGTCGATTTCATTGTATCGCGCTGCAACGAAGTCGCCAGCGGCGGCCGGTTGATCGACAATATCCTGACCAATTCAATGCTGCCTGAGGTTTCCGTCGCCCTGCTGAACCGCCAGATGAGCGGCGAGGAAGTCAAGGAAATCGCGGTGAGCGTGGTGGGTGATGGGTTTGAATATATGTTTGGGTGATAAGGGAGGTACTGAGATGGGATCGAATTCAAACTCCGACTCAGATTTTGCAATCGTGCATGATCTGCGGAAAATAGCCGTTCAGAACGCCTGCTATATTAGCTGGGTCGGCGCGGGAGCTGGAATGGGTGCGTTCATTGGCTCAGGAGCGGTGGGGCTAGGTGCAGCTCCAGGAGCGCTGATCGGCGGTCTTGGCGGCCTGATTTGGGCGATAAAGACGTGCAAGCCAATTGCGGACAAGGCCGGTGAATTGATGACGACATCCTATCTGACGGAAAGCGAGCTGCAACGGTTCCGAACCAGCCTTCAACCCTTCGCGCCGGTAAGCCGGGATCAGGCACTTGCCTTGGCCAAGATTGCCTTGGATGCCTACCCTGCCGGCTACTCAGGAGGAGGCGTTTCGGTGGGTTTTTCGGCTGACCTGCAACGACTGTTGAAAAATGCCTAGATTGCGGGCCAGCCGCCTTGCTCCATCGGTGTTCAGAGCTATGGCTTTGGCGCCAGTTATACTATTCTGCTGTTCGGCCGCGTTGGCGCATAGTGCACTACCCAGAAGCGTTGCGGCCTATGTCGCAAAGCGGGATCAGTGCGATCATTGGCGAGGCGAAGATCCCTATAACGCGGCAAGAGCTCGCGAGATCGCTGCAAAGGCTAGAAAGTTCTGCGCTGGAGCAGACGCCGATCTCGCGAAGCTCCGCCGAAACTTCCGCACCAACAAGCGCATCATAGCGGCCTTGCAACACTATGAAACCTCGGCGGAATAATGACTAAAACCGTGTCCGCTATTGGTCTGATCCGATGAATACGTTCGGGTGGGATCGCACAACCCAAAGGCGGGGCTATGTCACAACGTTCGAATCAGTAAGCCAATGCACGGCGCCAGAAATCGAGGATCGCCTGGGCTTTGCCCGAGGCAGTCTGGCGGGTGGCTACGCGATTTACGAATTGCAGGGCGCGATCGCGATCGATGATTTCGTTTGGCGCGATGTGACAAAATTTTCGGCTGGCTGGCAGGCGGACCCGGACATCGAATTTGGCCCGGACAAATCTACGATCTGGAAAGCGCAACGTTTTGATGAACTTCGTGCAGAGCTTGGCAAGCTACTGAACTACAACGAAGGAAAGGTAGATTTGGCCCTGGCAAGAGTAATGACAGCTGCGCAGAAGCGGCTCAACGTGCGCGTCGGTGCACGACGGATAGTAAAGCTAATTGCACGGCACCCGCTCCCGGATTTTCCGGATTCTCCCCATGACAACATACCGCAATGGGAGCTGATCAAGCCCAAACCATTCGTTTTGATCGCGGCTGTTCCCGGTCCCGACTTGCGCGCGAAGTTTTCCGGAGCGAAGTGGTGGCATGCGCACCAGGCAGAATACCCCAACAGCGCTCGGCTCGCTGACCTCAAGGGCACATTCGCAAATGATGCCGCCGATTTCGTTGCCGAACTGCGCCGCGCAGGGGCCTCTGTTGTGGTTTCAGCAACGCTCCGAAACAAGGCGCGCGCCGAACTCATGTTCTATTCGTTCCAGATAGCCCACGGCAAAATCGCCCCCGGGAAAGTTCCATTAATTAGCGGTTGTGACATTATCTGGGACCACGGGAATGCGGAGTCATCCCGCATCGGGGCACAGGAAATGGTCGATTTGTTTCAAATAGTTTTTAGGCCGTCACTCGCTTCGTTGCATATCAAGGGGCAAGCGGTCGATATGACGATAAACTGGGCTGCGAAAATCAAGATAGCTGACCGAGCGGGGAAATTGCATGAGATCGCTGGCCCCGGCAACGGAGCAATAAGCCGAGCGTTGCACGCTATTGGCGCCAGCTACAGAGTTATTAAATTGCTTTCGGATCGCCCGCATTGGTCATCGACCGGTCATTGAAGGAACACCATTGCCCACCTCTTACGACCGCGTCGCCTATCCTTCGTCGGTGTTCGTTCAGACCCATCCTGAGCGGTTGGCAGTGCTCTTGCGGCTCGCTGGCCTGACACCCGCCACGCCAAGCCGTTCGCGGATTCTGGAGATTGGCGGGGGAGACTGCCTTAACTTGCTCTCATTCGCGGCCATGTGGCCGGATTGTGAGGCGCATGGGTTTGATCTCTCAGAAGTTGCCATCGCGCGCGGGGTGCGGTTTGCTCAAGGTGCGGGGCTGGAAAATGTCGCGCTGGTGGTTGAGGACATCATGGAAGCGCACCACCGATATCCGGCACGCGCTTTTGACTATGTGATCCTGCACGGGGTCTATGCC
>JANNZB010000249.1:0-2850 GCA_031410395.1 Novosphingobium sp. | reverse complement strand
TCGGGACGTAGCGCAGCCTGGTAGCGCATCACACTGGGGGTGTGGGGGTCGGAGGTTCGAATCCTCTCGTCCCGACCAATTTTTGAATAGCTTCAACAATATATTGTGCGTTTGCAGAGCCGCAATGCAGTTGGATAATCTATTTTCCTACACTAACCATTTTGGTTAAATGGGCGCTTTTCACAGGAGAAACGCTCATGTCACTGCTCGATGCTATACTCGGCCCGATCACCGCGATTATCGACAAGGTCCTCCCCGATCCCAAGGCGCGCGATGCGGCGAAACTGGAATTGCTCAAATTGCAGGGAAGCCAAGAAATGAATCTGCTGCAGACCCAACTTTCCGCCATCGTCGCAGAGGCCAATTCGCAGGACCCTTGGACCAGCCGCGCTCGGCCAAGTTTTCTGTACGTCATGTACACGCTGATCCTCTGGGCACTGCCGATGGGCTTGCTCGCCGCGTTTCGCCCAGATGCCGCCGCTGACATAGCGAAAGGAATGAACGCCTACCTCAACGGGCTGCCAGAGCCGCTCTATGCGCTGTTTGGCACTGGCTACCTTGGCTACACCGCAGCGCGCCAGTGGGGAAAAATACGCGGCACTGACAAGTAAGCGGGCCTTTGGTTAGGAATCAGTAACTGGTCTTGCGTTATGGGTGTGGCTTGCGGCCATTTTTGCCGACAGTCACACCCAAGGGCACGAGGCCAATGCAGAAGATCCCGCTAGTTTCCGCCAAACTCGCGCTCGCCATCGGTGCAGCGCTCTTGGTTTCTGCCTGCTCAAGTAACAGCGGTACTATCGAAGAAAAGCTGCAACGCGCGGAGCAAGCGGCACTGCGTGCTGAAGCGGCGCAGGCCAAGGCCGAGTTGGCGGCGCAGAAATCCGCGACCTTCGGCGCTCATAGCAACACCGCCGTTGTGCTGGAGCCCGAAGCAGAGGCACCAGGCTTTCGCGAAGACGCCAAGTCGCAACCCGAAGCAGTTTCGGCGGGTAGCGATCCCAAGCCCGATAATCCCAACAGCTAAGTGGCCACACAGGCAGCGTTGCCCACTGATCGGCCATTAAATTCACCTCCGCACTTGCCAGTGCCATCGCTCCGGCGATAGGGCAGTCAGCTACAACTGATTGCGAGAGGTCCGCATGGGCGAAGAACGAGGCGCGTCACCGCGCCAGGGCAAAATGAGCGTCGATACCGCGCTGGTGCGCGAATTGGCTGAGATGCTCGGCGAAACCGGCTTGACCGAAATTACGGTTGAAGACGGGGATCGCAAGATCAAAGTTTCGCGTGCCTCTATGGCTGCTCCCGTATCCTATGCCGCCGCGCCTGCTGTGCCAGCGCCAGTGCCCTCGGCAACGGCGGAAAGCCCCGCTGCGGCCAAGTCTTCCGCCGTCGATGCGCTCAAATCACCGATGGTCGGCACAGCCTATCTCGCTGCCGAACCCGGCGTTCCTGATTTCATCGCGGTCGGCAAGCAGGTCAAAGTCGGTGATACCCTGCTGATTATCGAGGCGATGAAGGTGATGAACCCGATCACCGCGACCAAGGCCGGAACCGTTACCGCGATCCTGATTGAAAACGGCCAGCCGGTCGAATTTGACCAGCCGCTCGTCGTGATTTCGTAAAGGGCGCGGGACCGCATATGGGAATCTCCCGCCTGCTGATCGCCAACCGCGGCGAAATTGCGCTGCGCATTCACCGCGCTGCGCATGAAATGGGCATCGAGACAGTAGCGGTGCATTCCACCGCTGATGCCGATGCCATGCACGTTCGGCTCGCCGATCATGCCGTTTGTATAGGGCCACCTGCGGCGCGCGATTCATACCTCAATGTCGCAGCGATTATCTCGGCAGCGGAGGTTACCCACGCCGATGCCATCCACCCCGGATACGGGTTCCTGTCAGAAAACGCCCAGTTCGCCGAGATTGTTGAATCACACGGCATCACCTGGATCGGCCCCAAGCCCGAGCACATCCGCACGATGGGTGACAAGATCGCGGCGAAGCGGACGGCGGGTGCGCTTGGCCTGCCGCTAGTCCCCGGATCGGACGGCGCGATCAGCGACGTGGCAGAGGCCAAGGCGATTGCGGAGGCGGCTGGTTATCCGGTGATCATCAAGGCCGCATCAGGCGGCGGCGGGCGGGGCATGAAAGTCTGCACCGGGCCAGACGAGCTTGAAACGCTGATCCAGCAGGCCGGAACCGAGGCCAAGGCGGCGTTCGGCAATGCCACGGTTTATCTCAAAAAATACCTCGGCAATCCGCGCCACATCGAATTCCAGATTTTCGGCGATGGCAACGGCAAGGCGATCCATCTGGGTGAGCGCGATTGCTCGCTCCAGCGCCGTCACCAGAAGGTGCTAGAGGAAGCCCCCTCGCCCGTCATCAGCCCCGAAGTGCGCGCGCACATGGGCGGTATCGTCGCCAAGGCGATGGCCGACATGGCCTATCGCGGCGCGGGGACCATCGAGTTCCTGTGGGAAAACGGCGAGTTCTACTTCATCGAAATGAACACCCGGCTTCAGGTTGAACACCCGGTCACCGAGGCGATCACCGGGGTCGATCTGGTGCGCGAACAGATCCGCATTGCCGATGGCAAGCCGCTCTCAGTCGCGCAGGAAGATATTGAATTCAAAGGCCACGCCATCGAATGCCGGATCAACGCCGAAGACCCATGGAACTTCACCCCGTCACCCGGCCTCGTTGAAAGCTATCACGCGGCGGGCGGCATGAACGTGCGCGTCGATAGCGGGCTCTATGCGGGATACCGCGTGCCGCCTTATTACGATTCGATGATCGCCAAACTGATCGTCTCCGGCCGCACCCGCGAAGGCTGCATCATGCGGCTCAAGCG
>JANNZB010000248.1:0-2291 GCA_031410395.1 Novosphingobium sp. | reverse complement strand
GGGCGATTGTCGAAACGCTTTAACTTTGCTGTGAACCTCAACCTTGTCATTCCCGCGTAGGCGGGAATCCATGGCCTGACCTTTCGTCGTTGAGCGACTTTGAGGTCGCAGGCCATGGATTCCCGCTTTCGCGGGAATGACAAATGTGGTTTGGGATTTGTCATGTCAGTCAATACCCAAATCATAATTTGCGGTCTCAAAACCGATGCCGAAATCGATGCCACCGCAAAGGGCGGCGCGACGCATATCGGGCTGAATAATTACGCGCCTAGTCCGCGCTATATCGACTTGGAAGAGGCTGCCGCGTTGCGGATGCGAACTCCAGAGAGCCTCAAGACCGTGCTGCTGCTGGTCAACGCCGAACCCGGCTACTCCGCTAAGGCCCTCGAAGTCGTCAAGCCCGATATCGTTCAATTTCACGGCACCGAAACTGCGGAATGGCTCAGGTTGCTGAAGGGCGTAACGACGATCCAAATCTGGAAAGCGCTAGGCGTGAAGGACGCGGAAACGCTCAAAAAAAGCGACCGGTTTGAGGGCGCTGCCGACATGCTATTGTTCGATGCGCCGGCTCAGGCGCTGCCCGGTGGCACCGGGATGCGCTTCGACTGGTCCCTCCTCACCACGCATAACCACAAGCTGCCCTGGGGTCTGGCGGGCGGTCTGACGCCCGAAAATGTCGCCGAGGCGATCCGGCAGACCCGCACCGCATTGGTCGATACATCCTCAGGCGTCGAGAGCGCCCCGGGCATCAAGGATGTGGACAAGATTGCCGCATTCTGCAAAGCGGTCCGCGATTATGACAACAGCTGAACTCACCCCCAACTCCTTTCGCAACCAGCCAGATGAACGCGGCCATTTTGGCCAGTTTGGCGGGCAGTATGTCGCCGAGACACTGATGCCGTTGGTGCTCGATCTGGAGCGCGAATATCGCGCGGCGAAACAAGACCCGGCGTTCAAGGCGCAGTTCGACGATTTGCTCGAGCATTATGTAGGCCGCCCTTCGCCGCTTTATTATGCCGAGCGGCTGACCGAGGAAGTCCGCAAAGACGCGCCCGCTGGCAAAGGCGCGCAAATCTGGTTCAAGCGCGACGAGCTGAACCACACCGGCGCGCACAAGATAAACAATTGCATTGGCCAGATTCTGCTCGCCATTCGCATGGGCAAAACGCGCATCATCGCCGAAACCGGCGCTGGCCAGCACGGCGTTGCCACCGCAACCGTCTGCGCACGCTTCGGCCTGCCCTGCTTCATCTATATGGGCGCAAAAGACATTGATCGTCAGCAGCCCAATGTGTTCCGGATGCGCTTGCTGGGGGCAGAGGTCATTCCGGTCACCAGCGGCGCTGGCACGCTGAAAGACGCAATGAATGAAGGCCTGCGCGACTGGGTGGCGAATGTCCACGACACATTCTACATCATCGGCACCGCCGCCGGACCGCATCCTTACCCTGAGTTAGTGCGCGATTTTCAGAGCGTGATCGGCACCGAAGCCCGCGCGCAAATGCTGAGCCGCACGGGCCGCCTGCCCGATTTGCTGGTCGCGGCGATTGGCGGCGGGTCGAACGCGATTGGGCTGTTCCACCCGTTTCTCGATGACAAGGAAGTCGCGATGCTTGGCGTTGAGGCGGCGGGGCACGGGCTCGACGCCGAACATGCTGCGAGTCTCGCGGGCGGGCGCCCCGGCATCCTCCACGGCAACAAAACCTATTTACTGCAGGACGAAGACGGCCAGATCGCCGAAGCGCATTCGATTTCGGCGGGACTCGATTATCCAGGCATCGGCCCCGAGAATAGCTGGCTCAAGGAAATAGGCCGCGTCCGTTACGACAGCGTGACCGACACCGTAGCGCTCGCGGCGTTCCAGTTGCTGTGCCGCACCGAAGGCATCATCCCCGCGCTTGAGCCCGCCCATGCAATTGCAGCGGTGGAACGCGAGGCAAAGAAGATGGACCGCGACCAGATTATCTTGGCGAACCTTTGCGGGCGTGGTGACAAGGATATCTTCACCGTCGCCGAGATCTTGGGAGCTAAGTTATGACGGATAAGCCGTTCATTCGAATCCTTTTCATCAATCTCTGTATCAGCGCAATAGTGGTATTTTTAGCTGATGTTGCCGGATTGGTTCGATGGCAGCAGTCAATAGGGGTTTGTTTTGGAATAGCGATCGCATACTGGGACGCACGTTGGGCGTGCCGATTTTCCAGGAACAGGTCATGGAGATTTCCATGGTGGCCGCCGATTTTTCGGTTGGCGAAGCGGACCAATTGCGCCGGGCCATGGCTGCATGGAAA